>JASHYZ010000537.1 GCA_030042795.1 Terriglobia bacterium
CGCTTCTGAGCTATGGGTTGAGAATCGCGTATCGATCTCGCCTGAGCCCTATAGCAGCGATAGAGGGCGCCCGTCCACAATCACGGAAGCGGACACGGTGTGACCGTGCAGTGAATGGTAACGACGAGCCTGGGGGCGTATCTTTCCGCCTCGCCTTCACTCATAAGCCCTCGTTGACGCAAGGCCTCCACGGTCGCGTGAAGTTTCCGGCGCTGGGACTCGACAATCTCGCCAAGTTGGCGCTGGTACGCCGCCGCGTCGGTCCACTGGATGGTGCGGAGCTCGACCGGCTGCCAAGTCATTTCCTTGGCAGGAATGCCGAGCCAATACGCGATCAGGCGGTGGCGGGTGTAGGAATTAAGATCATCCACGCCGTTGCACGACCCCCAGCCACCATACTCGTCGAACCGCCGGAAGGCGATGCGATCGCCATCAAGATCAACGATCACCGGTACGCTCGCGTCCGGATCATTCTCAACGAGGTCGTAAGTGTAGATCGGCGGCCATCCAGGGGGTTGCTTCCTGCTGAAGGAGTCTCCGCAGGCGGCCGAGCCACCGAGCTCGCCGACGATCGTCGTTGGGCTCACCGTAATCTGCAGTTCCGATTCCGAAGCCGCCACGACGCTGGCGACAAACCCCATGGTGTACCTACCCCACATGCCCTGGCTCGGTCCCGGGTCCTTCGTCAGTATCATGGACGCGATCCGCGCGAGCATGCGACCACCCCAGGCGCCTGTCGCCCCGTAAGTCCAGTCTTGCAGCGTGACGCGCGATTCACTCAGAGGCAGGCGGCTTATCAGGATAGCGGCTTGCGCCGAAAAGTACGGAGCAATCACTTCAATCGCTCGAACAGGAACATGAGCGTTCTCTTGAATCAGCGAGTCGAGAACGGCCTGGATGGCGTCGGCCTGCAAGATTGGTCGCTCGTAGTTAAGGTAGGCCAACGACATGCTTGCGTGTAGCAGAACGTCTGGCATTTCGGCGATGATCGTGGCGTCGTGTCGGCGCCGGGCAAAGTCGGCAGCCCATGCGACCAAGCGCGGGTCATCGCTGTGAAGCCACGCGTGAAGAGTGGTGGAGTCGACCGGAGTCTCGGAGGTGATGACCGGCTGTTGTGCGTGAGAAGCGCCAGCTAACGCAAAGAGAAACAGAAGCGTAGAACACGGACTGCGCATAGGCATTCTGCGGGTTGGATTGCCTCCACCCTCAATTTTGTTGCCCACGCAAGTCAGGAATGATTAGAAGCCCAGCTCGCGAAGCGGGCGACAGACCGTAGCCCATAACTTGAGAAGCTGTGAAAGAGTCAAGAACCTCACGCAAAGTCGCCAAGGCGCAAAGAAACCCGACGCGGCCTTTAGCCGCAACCAAAGAAAAATTCACGTCGAGATCACGGAGGCACAGAGGTCTTCTCCGTACCCTCTATGGCCAAAAGCCGGGTAGCGCAGAGTCTGTGCTTTTCAGACTCTGCGGCATCTCGTTGTGGTCTAGGCTATTTCAATAATAGAAGACACGAGAAACCGCAGAGTTTATGAGATGCGAAACTCTGCGCTACCTCGCTCGCCTACAACTGCGGAACGGTGGGATGGCTCTCCGCTGGTCATAGAGCGGCAGCCCGCAGTGTTTTGGCCCGGCGGTTCGCATTCGCCATCAATCCGTGGGCGTGCGCCGCAAAAGACGACGCCGAGATCCACATTTCGCTTGACATCAGTCCTCTATTGCTATATCTAAATGAGTAATCAAGTCGGCTAGAGGTAATGTCTCCTGGTCAGAAGATGAATCGCAAGCAACGCCGCCTGCCGAGGGCATCGCATGGGAAGTCAAGACCAGGACGGAAGTTCCGTTGGCTCGGCTTGATGGTAGGCTGAAGGCGAGCGATTTAACGAACGAAGCCGGAATGTATATGAAAACAAAGGGAAATCACTTTTATGGCTTGGTCGAAAGTCGGAATGTTCATGAAAACAAAACTTTTTAATCTACTCAAAGCCGGAATGTTATTGATAAAACAGGGAGTTACTGACATTGTAAAGAGAGAAAGTGTTGGAATCAGCGCCTCCAAAACAGGACGGCTTCAGATGCAAACGAACTCGAAGGAACTAAATATTGTCACAACACAGGTTTAGGCCCAAAAAAGGGCCCTAATCTTGAAACTTTCGAGGGGGGCGAACTCAATTCTTTAAGTGGCTGACTCCAAAAGCTTAACGCCGTAAATGGCTACTTTTTTGATATTTTTCGCTGAAATTGCTGGTAAGGGTTCGCATTTTGTCTTCGCGGGCGAGAAGAGTCCGCCTCACTTTGTCTCAGCGTTCCCTATCGTCAGAAGCTTTTCAACGCGGCGGCCTCAGAGCCTTCGGGAAGAAACGACTTCCCTGCCTCGACGTCAACCTTGATATATCACTTCACGGTAGCCGACAATGTCTGTGCCAACTGCGTGGCAGGCATCCGGAAGGAGCACGAGCCCGTGAAGAAGACCAGCAGACGTAGATTCCTCGGCGACTCCATCGGACTCTCGCTGGGTTTCAATATGGTTACCGGGCTCGCGCCCGCTAACGCTGCTTCCCCGCGCGAAGCAAACGCAAGCCCGGTGGCCGCGAGCCAGTTGCCCGGTACCAAGCCGCTTACCTCCACTGGGGACCTCGCTGCCCAGATGGTCGACGGCATCCGCGAGCATCTCATCCAAGCCACTGCGGACTGCCTCAATGACCACGCCCGATTCTGGCAACCTGACTTCTCTTCTGCCCGCGCTTACGAAGACTCCGTTGCCCCGAATCGTGAGCGGTTTCGGAAGATCATCGGCGCCGTTGACCCCAGAGTGCCGGCGCCGGCGCTGCAGATCATTGCCATCTCGCCTGCGTTACCCGAGGTGGCGCGCACTGCGCGGTTCAAAGCCTATGCCGTAAGTTGGGAGGTGTGCAGCGCGGCCACCGGCGATTACAGTCCGCTCGAAGGTGAAGGCTTGCTGTTGGAGCCAGCGGGGCGGGCGCGGGCGCGCGTGGTTGCCGTGCCTGATGCTGATTGGACGCCGGAGGCAGCCGTTGGTCTTGCGCCCGGAGTTCCGGCCGCCGCTCAGTTCCCGAGAAGGCTGGCCGAGAGCGGCTGCCAGGTAATCGTGCCGGTGCTGATCGATCGCACTGACACGTGGTCGGGAATCGCCGGTGTCAAAATGACCAACCAGCCGCACCGCGAGTGGATCTACCGCATGGCTTTTGAAGTGGGCCGCCACATCATC
>JASHYZ010000538.1 GCA_030042795.1 Terriglobia bacterium
GTCATGCGTTCGCCGCAGAGCTTGCGCCAGTTCGTCCGTTGAGTAGCGTTCAAGCGCTCGTTGCGCGAGGTCGAAAGTGTTGGTCCGGCCGCCCGGCCGCGACCATCCGCCGTACCCGCGCGCACCGTAAGAGGACCTGCCGGAGGAACGCTTGAGCGCCTGGCGGAAAAGATCGCCGATGGACCAGAGGATCAAGGCCTCCGGCTCCTTACTGGCTAGCAGCGTCCTGAGAAGCGCGATAGCCCCGGCAAGCTGGCGGTCGGCGATAGCTTCCAGCAGCTTACTGATCTCGTGGTCTTCGCGGTATGAGATGATCTGATCAAGGTCAGCGGCTTCCCATCGCTGGACGCCGGGCCGCGCCGTGAGCACCTTCTCCACTTCAGTTCGCAGTCCCAGCAGATTGACGCCCGGGCGCGCGCCGCTGCGCGGGTCCGGCCGGTCCTCAAAGCGCGCCGCCGCGTCGCGGGCAAGTTCAGGACTAATAGCCACGCCAGCCCGGCGGAGGTACTGCTCAAGCCATCGCGCCGCTTCGTTGCGATCGAGAGGCAGCATGTCAACAACGATAGATTTCTTTTCGAGGAGCTGCGCGAAACGGCGGCGGCGGTCCGGCTCGCAGGCTGCGAAAATCACAGTCGAGAACAGCGGAGGCTTCTTGAAGTACGCTTCGAGAGCTTCGACGTCTTCATCTCCGGCGCGCTTGAAGTCATCCGAATCGGAGATGAGAAAAAAGCTGCGCCCGCCCAGCATGGGCATCTGGTGAGCATTGTCGAGTTGGCGGGCAAGCTGGCCCGACGCGAATTCCACCGAGGTCAGACACCAGGCGCGGGCCTCGGGCGGCACCGCGGCCACCACCGCGGCGCGGCACTCTTCGTGTAAGAAGCTGTCGGGCCCGCGCAGGAAATATACCGCGCCCGCTTTGCCGGTGTTCAGTTGGGCGATAAATTCTGTGGCCCGCATTCATTTGCAGTGTATCGAATGGAGACGTGATGTCAATATCCGTCAGTTCGTTTAGCCGGTGATGTTGCAGTGCGTTTGCCTTGCGGGCGGGCGGCATCAAGCCGCTGCCGCTACAAACCGGCCCTCACCTAATTCTTGTAAAGGTTCGGAAACTCGCTGCGGAGCGCCCGCAGTTTGGGGATGTCGTTGTAAATGATGTAGGGGTTGTCGAGATGGTGCGCAAGATAATTCTGGTGGTAGGCCTCGGCAGGATAGAAGCCTTTAAACGGAACTACCTGGGTAACAATCGGCGCCGAGAAGACCTTCGCCTTGGTGAGTTGATCAATATATGCGAGCGCGATCTGGTGCTGGTCCTCGTTGGTGTAGAAGATCACGGAGCGGTATTGAGTGCCCTCATCCGGCCCCTGACGGTTCAATTCGGTGGGGTCCGTCGCCACGGAGAAAAACACGCGCAGCAACTCGGCATAAGAAACCTGCGAAGGATCGAAGGTGATCTTTACGGACTCGGCGTGACCCGTAGCGCCAGTGCTGACCGTTTCATATTGCGCCGTGGACGCGCGCCCGCCGGAATACCCCGAGACAACATTGGAGACGCCTTTGACGTGCTTAAACACCGCATCCACACCCCAGAAACAGCCTCCGGCAAGAACAGCGGTCTCGTCACCGTTGGCCGCCGCAACGTGCGGCTGACCCGCAAAAGGCGGAACCTGCCCGTGCACCGCTGTGGTGCAGGCCGCGAGGCCGACGGCGCACAGAGTTGTCAGGGGACGAAGGAGATGAAGCTTCCTGCGATTGTTCAACACGTGAAGAACCTCCAAACTTTCCAGGACAGCTTTTGGATTCGAACCCTGTCCCCATGGGGAGTCTGGGTGGAAACTCGAACTTGGTGTTTGCCATGGACCCCCGCCTACGCGGGGGTGACATTGTTGAATTTAGGGGCCCTTACTCCAAGGCCGTCATTCCCGCGAAAGCGGGAATCCACGAGTTTTTCCATATCGCCCAGATGGGGGAGGCCGGCGCGGGGCGGGCGAGGGTCACGCCGCCGGGATGAACCGCAGTGCCACCGAGTTCATGCAATAGCGTAACCCCGTGGGCCGCGGCCCGTCGTCGAACACGTGGCCGAGATGCGCGTCGCAGCGTCGGCATGCCACCGCCATGCGGACCCCGAAGCTTAGATCCGTTTGCTCCTCAATGTTCTCTTTCGCTAGCGGAGCGTAAAAGCTCGGCCAGCCAGTGCCGGAATCAAACTTCGTCTCTGAGCTGAAAAGGGCAGTGTCACAGCAAATGCAGCGGAACAGGCCCTTCTGGTGAAGGTTCCAATAGGCGCCGGTGAAGGCGGTCTCCGTGCCCGCGTGCCGGGTCACCTCGAAGGCGGCTGAACTTAGTTGCTGGCGCCATTCGTCTTCTGTCTTAACGATCTTCGGAACCGTCACCACATCTTCGCGCACACCGGCGTCCGAGAACTCTACAATCCGCACCATCTTGGGCTGACCGCCTTTGGCCGGCGTCGGCTCGGCTTCGGCAGGTTCCGATCGCCGAAAACCCCAAAGGGTCAGCCCCGCGATCGCCGCCGCGGCTGAGGTCTCCACCAGGAATCTTCGTCGGCTCCAGCCGTTTCGCTCACGTGCTTCCTCCGAAAGTGGGTTGCGTGCTGGTCTCTTGATTATCATAAGGTCCTCGCACTCTTAAGATGCCCCTACAGACTAATTTTATTCCCGGCACTCGCCTGGGTCATCTCCTTTGATGAGCACTGCC
>JASHYZ010000539.1 GCA_030042795.1 Terriglobia bacterium
GTTGCCGAACATGCTAAAGATTGCCGGTGAGCTGACGCCTACAGTCTTTCACGTGGCTGCACGCTCGGTGGCAACTTCAGCTCTCTCGATCTTCGGGGATCATTCGGACGTGATGGCCGTGCGCAGCGCCGGATTTGCCATGCTCGCCTCGGCTTCAGTGCAGGAAGCTCACGATACCGCGCTGATCGCGCAGGCGGCGACACTCGAATCCCGCGTGCCTTTCGTGCACTTCTTCGACGGTTTCCGCACTTCCCACGAGCTCAACACGCTGGAGTTGCTTTCCGACGACCAGATTCGGGCGATGATCAACGAAGACCTGGTGCGCGCGCACCGCGCGCGGGCGCTCAGCCCGGAGCATCCGTTTATTCGCGGCACAGCACACAATCCCGACACGTTTTTCCAGGCGCGCGAAGCGGTCAACCCGTATTACGCCAAGGTTCCGGCGGTTGTCCAGCGTACGATGGAGCGCTTTGCCGCTCTCACCGGGCGCGCCTACCGCCTCTTCGAATACGAAGGCGCCCAGGATGCCGAACGCGTGATCGTCCTGATGGGCTCCGGCGCCGAGACCGCACGCGAGACGGTGAAAGCGCTGGTGGCCCGAGGAGAAAAAGTGGGCGTCGTGCAGGTACGACTCTACCGGCCGTTCTCGCCCGAGCACTTTCTGCTGGCCCTTCCCAGCTCAGTGCGTGCCATTGCGGTGTTGGACCGCACGAAGGAGCCGGGAGCGACCGGTGAGCCGCTGTACCTGGACGTCGTGGCTGCGCTCGCCGGGTCGCGGGACGATCGCTGGCTAACGGCAAGGCCGCGGGTCGCCGGCGGCCGCTATGGGTTATCCTCAAAAGATTTCAACCCGGCCATGGTCAAATCGGTCTTCGACGAGCTCGGGAAGCCGGAACTGCGCCACGGCTTCACGGTTGGCATCAATGACGACGTTACGGGCTCGAGCCTTGCCGTCGATGCGCGTTTCACCATCGAGCCGGACAAAGTGACTCGAGCTGTGTTTTATGGTCTTGGCGCAGACGGAACGGTGAGCGCCAACAAGAACAGCGTGAAGATCATCGCGGAGGACGCCGGACTTCATGCGCAGGGGTACTTCATCTACGACTCACACAAGTCGGGGGCGCAGACCATCTCGCACCTGCGGTTTGGGCCCGAGCCCATCCACGCGCCCTATCTGATCGAATCCGCCGGCTTCGTCGCCTGCCACCGGTTCGAATTCTTGCTGCGCCAGGACGTGCTGCGGCTGGCAGCGCCCAGGGGAGTATTTCTTCTCAACAGCCCATACGGACCCGAGGAGGTGTGGGATAAGCTCCCACGCCTGGTACAGCAACAGATCATCCACAAGCGCCTCCGGTTTTTCGTTATCGACGCCTCCGCAGTGGCGCGTGAAGTCGGGCTGGGCACGCGCATTAATACCGTCTTGCAGACCTGCTTCTTTGCCATCTCCGGCGTGCTGCCGCGTGAGCTAGCGATCAGTCACATCAAGGAGTCGATTCGCAAGACTTATGCCCGAAAGGGCGAGGCGGTGGTCGAGAAGAACTTTGCAGCCGTGGACGGAACGCTTGAGCGGCTGCACGAGGTCGCCGTTCCGGGCGCCGTTACAAGCTTACGGGAGCTTCCGCCCATCATTCCCGACGCGGCGCCCGACTTCGTCCGCACCGTCACAGGCAAACTGATGGCGGGAGAGGGAGATGAGATTCCCGTGAGCCTGCTGCCGGCGGACGGCACGTTTCCAAGCGGCACCTGCAAGTACGAAAAGCGCAACGTCGCCGATCTTGTGCCTGCCTGGCGTCCCGACCTCTGCATTCAGTGCGGACAGTGCGGTTTTGTCTGCCCGCACAGCGTCATCCGCGCCCGCTACTTCAACGAAGACCGGCTGGCCGGCGCACCGGCTGCGTTTCAGTCCGCGCCGGTCAACGCCCGTGGCTTTCCGGAGGTCTGCTTCACACTGCAATTCTACGTGGAGGACTGCACCGGCTGCGCGCTGTGCGTGGAAGCGTGCCCGGCGCTCAGTCCTCAGGAAGCCGGAGTGAAGGCGATCAACATGGCGGAGAAGGCTCCCCTCCTGAACGCGACGAGAGAGAATCTTCACTTCTTCGAGACGCTACCAGTCAACGACCGGTCACGAGTCGATTTCGCTAACGTCCGCGGCGTGCAATATCTGGAGCCGTTGTTCGAGTTCTCGGGGGCGTGTGCCGGCTGCGGCGAGACGCCATATCTGAAGTTGCTGTCGCAGCTTTTCGGCGACCGGCTGCAGATTGCCAATGCCACCGGGTGCTCGTCGATCTATGGAGGCAACCTGCCGGTAACGCCCTGGGCCGTGAACCGCGAAGGCCGGGGCCCGGCCTGGTCCAATTCGCTCTTCGAGGATAACGCCGAATTCGGGTTAGGCTTCCGGCTCGCTGCGGACCAGCAGATCGAACTCGGGCGGAGACTGCTAACGCGGATGGCGCCGAAAGTAGGTGAGGAATTGGCGCGGGAAATTCTCGCAGCGCCGCAACTTCAGGAGTCCGAAATTCGCGCCCAGCGCGCGCGCATCGCCGAGCTGAAAGAAAGGCTGGCGCAGATTGGCGGTGAGGAAGCGGGCAATCTGCTTGCCGTCGCCGACCACTTCGTCCGGCGCAGCGTTTGGATCGTGGGTGGTGACGGTTGGGCTTATGACATCGGCTATGGGGGTCTAGACCACGTGCTGGCAAGCGGACGCAACATCAATGTGCTAGTCCTGGATACCGAAGTCTATTCAAACACCGGCGGTCAGGCCTCAAAGGCCACCCCCTTGGGCGCGGTGGCGAGATTTGCTGCTGCAGGGAAGCGTGTGGCGAGGAAAGACCTCGCCTTGCAGGCCATCGCCTATGGCAACGTTTACGTGGCCCAGGTGGCTATGGGTGCGAATCCCCAGCAGACGCTCCTGGCCTTCCGCGAAGCCGAGGCCTACGACGGACCCTCGCTGATCCTGGCTTACTGCCAG
>JASHYZ010000540.1 GCA_030042795.1 Terriglobia bacterium
CTGAAACCGGCCGCACTCTTGGGCGTTTCAAACAGTTCCACCTCGCGATATCCGATTGCCGCCAACTGGCGGAGAGTGCCGTCGAAATTGTCCTTGAGCTGCTCCCGTACCGACCAGAGCTGCACTCCCGGCGTGAGGCCCAACGGATTCGCGCGGAGTGCGCGTGCGGCTCTCCCAAGCCACGGGGTACTGGCCGCGAGCGCGGCGCCGTAAATAAACTTCCTTCTTGGAATCTTCATAAGACCTCGCACATCCACGAATTTCGGTAGTGTCTCAGTTTGACGTAGGGGCAGGCCTTGTGAGTCTGTGTGAAAACTCGTGGATTCCCGCCTTCGCGGGAATGACATGCTGGATTAGACCCTCTAACTCCGATGACGTCACCCCCACGGAAGCGGGGGTCCACGCCGTGAGGAGCCATACACGAGTTTTCACACAGACTCTTGTGCCCGTCCATTTCGAGACCGTTAAATCAGTTGGACAGGCACAAAGCTTGCCCCTACGTCAAACTGAGACACTACCTTTGGCAATTGACACAAAACCTCTTTGCCCGAATGTTTCCTTGAAGTTACGAGAACATGAATCATCGTGCTAGAATGCAGGCGGCACGAGTGGGAGTTTCAAAATTGGTTACTCGACAGCAGATGTTGCAAAAAATTCGCAGAGCCCTCGGAAGCCAGGACGAAGACAAGGCCACGATGCCCGGTGATTTAGCCGCCCTGGCAGACCTAGGCGCCGTTCTGCCGCCCATACCGCCGGAACACCTTATCGGCACATTTGAGGAGGAGTTGAGGAAGGTGGGAGGTTGCACGTACCGGGCTACGAGCCGGGCTGAAATCGCCGGCATTTTGGAGCAGATCCTCAAGATTGGCGGGCAGGCCGCGCCAGACCGATCCGAGGGTATCGTGCTTTCGCGCAACCCTTTGCTGACTCGTCTGGAAATCAAGGAAGTCGTCGAGGGCTTAGGGCTTCGCGCTTGGGCTTGGCCTGGCGAAGCAGGACGCGTACTCGCGGCGGAAGACGAGCGCGCCTATCGCGAGCGCTGCTTTTCCTCTGGAGCGGGAGTTACAGGCGTCGATTTCGTCCTAGCCGAGAGCGGTTCGCTGGTGCTCACGAGCCGCACCGAAGGCAGCCAACTCTCCTCGCTAGCCCCGCCCGTTCACATTGCCTTCTATCTTAAGAGCCAAGTAGTGGGGTCGCTGGAAGAAGTCCTCGGAGGTCTACCGCTTCCAGGGAGTGCGGCCGGTGATGCCAACGGGCGCTCAGTGGTGTTCGTGACGGGAACCAGCCGCACGGCCGATATCGAGCAGATCCTGATCCGGGGTGTCCACGGACCGAGGGAAGTCCACGCCATTCTGGTAGATTGGTAGGAAAGGCAAGGGGCAAGAAGAGCCAATAGGCAAGAGGCAAGAGCCAAAAGGCAGGAGACAAAAGCCAAGGGGCAAGAGGCAAGGGGCAGGAGCCAAAAGGCAAAAGGCAAAAGGCAAAAGGCAAAAGGCAAAAGGCAAAAGGCAAAAGGCAAGAAGAGGCAAAAGGCAAGAGGCAAGAGCCAGCGGCGGATCATGAAAATCGATTCATACCGGCAGCTCGAAGTCTGGCAAAAGGCGGTCACGCTCGTGACTGAGATCTATCAGATCACTCGCTCTTTTCCACGCGAGGAACTTTACGGCCTTACGAGCCAAGTGCGCCGCGCAGCGGTTTCGATTCCAGCCAACATTGCCGAAGGCTGGGGAAGGAACATGACCCGCGACTACGTTCAGTTTCTCCGCGTGGCGCGCGGTTCATTGCTCGAGTTGGAGACTCATCTTGTGATCGCAAAAAACTTGAATTTCATCGAGGCAATAACACTCCAGCGATCGGCCGACCAGACGCAGGAAATAAATCGGATGCTGAATGGGCTGATCCGCAGTCTGGAGCATGGCGCTCGAAGGTAGAACCCCTGCCTCTTAGCTCTCACTTCTTGGCTTTTGCCTTTTGCCTCTTGCCTCCTGCCTTCTTGCCTCCTGCCTTTTGGCTCTTGCCCCTTGGCTCTTGGCTCTTCTTGCCTATTGCCTGCTGCTTGCCTGCCGGTACCGCTCCAGGTGTTCCTCGAAGTCCTTGTTGCCCGGCGCCAGTTCAAGCGTCTGAGTTTCCACTTTGACGGCTTCAGCATACTTCCCATTAACGTAGAGCGCCTCGGCCAATGTATCCAGGTAATCAGGCTGGCGTCCCCCGCTGAGCAGGACAGCCTTGCGAGCGTGCTCGAGGGCAGCGGCAGGGTCGCGAAACTTCGGGTCATCAGCGGTGGCGTACAGCCAGCCTAAGTTGTTATGGGCCAGCGCCAAATTGGGGCTAAGTCGAAGCACCTTCTGATATTGGGCGATAGCCTGCTGGTAAAGCTTCTGGCCTGCGAGAAGCTCGGCGATGGCCTCTTGCGCTTCGATGCTCCGCGGATTCTTCTTCGCCAACGCGTCCCAGATTTTTTGCGCCGCGGCCAGGTCGCCGCCATCCTGGTAGGCGCCGGCAAGCCCGATTTGGGCGTCGACGGAATCCGGGTCAAGACGCAGCGCCTGTGTAAATTCATCGATCGCGTCCGATGTTTGATGATGTTGCAAGTAAAGCTGGCCTAACGCAACATGAGGCCGCTCGTCGCGGGGATCAAGCTGCGCGGCGCGCTTGAACTGGTCAAAGGCGGCGCCCTCCTGATGGGCCGCTTCCAGCCGCACGCCTTCTTCCAACGCCCGGCTCATCAGGTGCGCCACGCGATAATGACCGGCGGCAGCGGCCATCGAGAGCCCCACCACGGCCAGCGGAACCAGCACAATGGCCTGCGACCGCCAGTCATTGACGGACCGCGGAGCCGATGGCGACATTAACAGCGCCGCCGGGTTTCGCGCCAGCGAGGCGTGGTGCACCCCATCCGTTGCCTCAACGAGCTTTGGAGGCGGGATGAGAAACGCAAACAGCGCTCCACCCGCTAAGCCGCCGAGGTGGCCCCAGTTGTCGATGTTTTTGGAGAGATAGCCCGACACCAGCTCGACCACGATGAACACCGCCAGAACCGCCGCGAAACGGCCGCGGTAAAAAACCCGGGCGAGGGGATGAGGCAGAGCGTCACGATGAACGTAACCCGCCGTGAGAGTTGCCATCACGACGCCGAACACCGCGCCTGATGCTCCGACCGCAGGAACACTATGGGCGTGATACATGGAAAGCAGCGAGCCGCTGATGCCCGCGCCCACGTAGATGGCCGCGTAACGCCCGTATCCATAAATCTGCTCCAGCACGGGCCCCAGCAACAGCAGCGGAACCATATTCAGCACAAGGTGCCACCAGCCGATGTGGAGAAACATGGGCATCACCGCGCGCCAATACTGTCCGTGCTGAAAGTAGGGCCGGTATGAGGCTCCGAAGTCCATGAGGAAATCGGGGTTCTTGGAGCCGCCCGCCAGCACCTGTAGAACCATCACCGCCACCGTCACCGCAACAATCGTCAGGGTTGCGATGGGCAGAGGTGGGCGCGACGCATGTTCGGGGCTCGGGGCTCGGGGCTCGGGGCTCGGGAATGGAGGCTCGGGACTCGCGGAGATGGGTCCGTCATTCATGGTGTTTTTTCTGGCTTCTGTCTTCCAAATCCTACGCCAGCTCGTAGTATCCGCCTGCCGCGCGGGGCCGGCTTGGCCCTGGGCAAAAATGCTGGTGGCGCTGGGCGGCGAGGGTGAGATATTCCTCCAGTAACTTCACAGCTTGATTATACCCTCGGCTTGCATCGGGCCATCTGGAGATCGGGCTATCGGGTGATTGAGTCATCGGGTGATTGACGGATTGAGGGATTGAAGGAACGGGTTCACTATAGCCGAACAATTGTGCCTACCATAAACCACTGCTCCCTCGGTGGCTCAAGCGTCTGAAGACTCGATCTCTCAATCACCCGATCCCCGGATGGCCCGATTTTTCCAGTTTGACTATAATGCCGGTTCAGGTCCCGTTGAGATGCTTCGTCATCCGCCATCTTGGATTGTGATTCCGGCGCTTCTGCTGGCCGCGAACCCAGGCGCCCCTGCAGGCGCTCAGAAGGACAAGCCGTCAGCTACTTATAGCATTCCCTTGCCGCCGCGGCCTGACTTTTCGCCGTTTTCCTGGATCATTGGCGACTGGGCGGGCTACTCCACCACTCCGCAGGCCAGAAAGGAGGCGCAAGGCAACGTCCACCTTACACTCTCTTACACGCTGGACAAGCGCTTCATCCTGGTGCAGGAAGATGTGTCTCTACCTGGTGGCCCGAATGCTCCTGCTCAACACGAAAGCTGGATGGGCTTCGTGAGCGCGAGCCCTTCGGGTTCGGGGTTTGTGATGCGCGCATTTTCAACCACCGGATTC
>JASHYZ010000541.1 GCA_030042795.1 Terriglobia bacterium
ACCGAGCCTCTAAATGCCACCGCGCTGTTCGAGCTTGACCTGGCGCTGGCGTTCCCCATCGTCGATCTGCTGCTGGGTGGCGACGGGCAGGTGGAAGTCCCCAAACGTGACCTCACCGAGATTGAGGATTTGATTCTTCAAAGCGTGATCCAAATCATCTTCGAAGAGCTTCAAGGGGTTTGGGAAAACCAGGTCAGTATGAAGTTTTCGCTTGAACAGCGCCAACAGCACACCCAGGTGATGCGCTTACTGCCCTCAAACGAACGCATCTTCGCCATCAGCTTCGAGACCCAGATCCAGGGCTGCCGCGGCACGCTGACTTTTGGTTTTCCGGCCGCGGTTTCCGGAGCCCTGCTGCGAAAGATTTCCGGGCAATCGCTCGTCCGCAAGCGGCAGGTTGCGGCCGATTACGTGGCGGAACGCCAGCACCGGGTTGCGGAATGCAGCTTCGCGGTAGAGATGAAACTGCCCGAGATCGCCATTTCCACTCAGCAGTTGGCCCGGCTGAAGCCGGGTCAAACCCTGGTGTTGCAGCACGCAATCGAGGATCCGGTTCTCATCACCGTGGCCAACCAGAAGATGTTTACCGGTTATCCGGTGCGCGCGCGCAACGCGCGGGGCGCGCTGATCCAAACCCTAGTGCCGGTGACTGCCCCGTCCACCCAGGAGGCCGTATGAGCGCAACCACCGCTCCCGCCGTAAGACTAACCCCCGAGCAATACCAGCAAATCTGGATCGACAGCGCCTGCGAGGTGCTGGGCCAGATCTCGGGCAATTCGTTCGAAGGTGAGATTGCAGGCTCCGCGGCAGGCTCAGGTTCGCCAGCGGACTCGATGGCCCTTTGCATGCACTTTTCGGTGGGCTCTCCCCTGGGCGGGGAACAAGCCTTGTTACTGGCGCCCGCCGACGGCCTAAGCCTCTCCCAGTTACTGATGGGCGAATCGCTTGACTCTAGCGCAGCTTTCGACCCTGACCACCGCGAGGCCCTCGCCGAGCTCTTCCGGCAGATCGCCGGTTCCGCCAGCCTGGCTCTTGGAGCCAGACTCGAAGCTGAAGTACAGGTATCACTCACTGGCGCCGAGCGGCCCGCGTGGCTGTCTTCGTCTCCGGCAGGCGCTCAACTTAAGCTGACAAGCGCCCAATTTCCGGCCCTGTCTTTGAATCTGCAACTCAACTCCGCGCTGAATAGCGTGCTCGCCGGTGACTCTCCAGCCCCAAAGGCCAAACCCGAGGAAGCTCCCGTTCATGTCCGGCACGGTGGTGGTGAGCAGGATTCCAACCTTGATTTCCTGCGGGACATCGAGCTGGGTGTCACGCTGCGTTTCGGAAAGCGGCACGCGCTGCTGCGCGACATTCTTGAGATTGTCCCGGGTTCGGTGGTTGAACTTGAACAGCAGGTCCAAGAGCCAGTCGAACTCCTGGTAGGGAAAAGGGTCATTGCCCGCGGCGAAGTTGTGGTGGTCGGCGGGAATTATGGCTTGCGAGTCACAGAAGTCATCAGCCCCGTCGACCGGATCGAGTCGCTACGATGAGATCGCCCGAATAGAGCTAACCAGTTCAGTGTCAACGACATTGAAGATTTTTTTCGCCCTCCGCCTACCTGCCGGAAGGGTGATTGTGCGCTTCCAGCCCATCCATCGCCTTCCTACTGTGGTGTCCCGCGTAATACTTGACAATCATGGCCTCTACAAATCCCCCCCTCATCCGGCGCGTTACGCCACCCTCTCCCTGGGGAGAGCGGGGGAGTGAGGGGGCGCGACCAGTGATTCTCTACATGCCGTAAGGCCTTGCCTCGCGGAGGCCAAGCCTGTTGATCTGTCGTTATATCTGTAATTTTATCTATTGTACAGTTATTGTAATAGTGATATATTTTCCGCGCTGCAATTGACAACGAGGAGGCGAGATGACCGCAGACCCCTGCGCCAGTCGCATGTCCGGTCTGGGACGCAGAACTCAATGCGTCCTGTCGACTGGCTCGATCTCCCTCCCGCGCGCAGCGATTCCAAACACCTCTTCGCGGCAACACAAGCAACAAACTCACCTTGCGTCGCCGGGTTGGCTTACGTTAAGCGCAGCAGCAGTCATGGCACTTCTGGTTCAGATCTGCCTTCGGGCTACGCCTCGTTTCGGAGTGCAGCCCGAATGAATCAAGGAGTCCGGCCATGAACGAACTTGACGACCTCACAAAGGAATTTCTGGTCGAGAGCAATGAAAACCTCGATCACTTAGACCGGGACCTGGTAGCCCTCGAAACGGACCCCACTTCACACGAGATTCTTTCCCGGATTTTTCGCGCCATCCACACCATCAAAGGGACCACGGGTTTTCTGGGTTTCTCGAAGCTCGAATCGGTGGCGCACGCTGGCGAAAGTCTGCTCAGCAAATTGCGCGACGGCGTCTTGACGCTGAATCCCGAGATTACGAGTGCTCTGTTGGCCACTGTGGATGCCGTACGCGAAATGCTTGGCAGCATCGAGACCACCGGCCAGGACGGAAACCAAGACTATACGCCACTGATCGAGCGCCTCACAGCCCTCCAAGCTGCAAGCTCGGCAGACGCGCTCCCCTCACAAACCGCGACCGCCCCACCGCCAGAAAAGACTGTCACAAAGGCAGAACCGGCTTCGGAAGCTGCCGCGCCGCCGCTGAAGCCCGAGCCTGTTCCGGAGGCCAAGCCAATCGGAGAAATACTCATCGCGGGCGGTCACGCCACCGCCGACCAAGTGGTCGACGCCATCGAGCAGCAGATGGACGGCGACCCACGGCACGTAGGCGAAATTCTTGTGGAGCAAGGTGTGGTGAAGCCGGCTGAAGTCTTGGAAGCGTTGCAGACACAGAAGGAAATTCGCGCTTCAGCCCTGTCGAGCAGCAACATTCGGGTGGATGTGGCCCAGCTCGATAAGCTGATGAACCTGGTGGGAGAGCTCGTTCTGGCCCGGAACCAGATCCTGCAGTTCAGCGCCGCCCAACAGGACGCCGCCTTCCTCGGTACCACACAGCGCCTGAACCTCATCACCACCGAGTTACAAGAAGGGGTGATGAAAACCCGGATGCAGCCGATCGACAACATCTGGAATAAATTCCCGCGTGTCGTCCGCGACCTGGCGACATCGTGTGGCAAGCGCATTCGCGTCGAGATGGAAGGCAAGGAAACCGAACTCGACAAAACCTTGATCGAGGCTATCAAAGACCCGCTGACGCACATTGTGCGCAATTCGGCGGACCATGGCATCGAGCGGCCGGAGGTGCGCACGGCCGCGGGCAAGCCCGCCGAAGGCCGTCTGTTCCTGCGCGCTTACCACGAGGGCGGCCAGGTCAACATTGAGATTTCTGACGACGGCGCCGGGATCGCCGTGGACCGTGTCAAGCGCAAGGCCGTCGACCGTGGTCTGATCACGGCCGAGCAGGCAGCCCGCATGGGCGAACGCGAAGCTCTCAACCTGATCTTCCTGCCCGGACTTTCGACCGCCGAAAAAGTCACCAACGTCTCCGGCCGGGGCGTCGGCATGGACGTAGTGAAGACGAACCTGGAGAAGATCGGCGGCGCGGTGGACATCCAGAGCCAGGTTGGTAAGGGCACCACGCTGAAGATCAAGATTCCGCTGACGCTGGCTATTATCCCGGCCTTGATCGTCACCAGCGCCGGCGACCGTTACGCCATCCCTCAGATCAGCTTGTTAGAACTGGTGCGCCTGGAGGGTGATGAAGTCTGCAACGGTATCGAGTCCATCCACGGAGCGCCGGTGTATCGTTTGCGCGGCAACCTTCTGCCGCTGGCGTACCTGAACCACGAGCTTGGCCTCGAGTCCGGGAGTGTAGCAGAGCGGGACGTCGTCAACATCGTCGTGCTTCAGGCCGACGATCATCAGTTCGGACTGATCGTTGACGAGGTAAATGACACCGAGGAAATCGTTGTCAAGCCGCTTGGGAAGCAGCTCAAGGGCCTCACCACCTTCGCGGGCGCAACCATCATGGGGGACGGCCGGGTGGCTTTGATCCTGGATGTGTTGGGGCTTGCCCACCGCGCCAAAGTGATCTCCGAGGCCCGTGAGCGCACGCTGGCGGAGGGCGACGGCCAGAAAGAAAAAGCCGGTTCGGAGGACCGCCAGGCCCTTTTGCTGTTGCGCAATCAAGGCGACGGGCGCATTGCCATTCCTCTGAATCTTGTCACCCGCCTCGAGGAGTTCCCCCGTTCGGCGCTCGAGAAAACCGGCAACCAGACCGTCGTGCAGTACCGCAACAGCATTCTGCCCCTGGTTCGCGTGGCCGACCTGCTTCAGGAGCGACGCAAGAAGACGCGGGGTCCCCAGGAAACTCCGGCGGCAGACGCTCCCATTCAGGTGGTGGTTTACTCGGATCAAGAACGTAGCATAGGCCTGATTGTGGACCGCATCCTGGACATCGTTGAAGAGGATATCGCCAACCAACAGGCTGCCAGCCGCGACGGCGTATTAGGAACCGTCGTAATCCAGGGCCGTGTGACGGAGTTGCTCGATCTGGAAGAGCTGATCCGCACCCATGCGGCCTTGCGTGTGGCCAAGAAATCCTACGCACAAGTGAGGACCTGAAGATGCCGGAAACGCAGCAATTCCTGACCTTCTTTGTCGATCGTCTTTTCTTCGGTGTCGAGGTTGAACAAGTGCAGGAGGTCCTGCGCTATCAGGAGATGACTCGGGTCCCGCTCGCTCCGCCCGTGGTGCGGGGGCTCATCAATCTGCGCGGCCAGATCGTTACCGCCATCGATTTGCGGCGGCGGCTGGAACTGGGTGAGGCGGCAACGGACCGGCTCCCTATGAATGTCGTGGTGCGCACTGACGACAGCCGGGTGAGCCTTCTCGTGGACGAGATCGGCGACGTCCTGGAAGTGCAGGAGACCACTTTCGAGCGACCGCCTGCCACGCTTAACCCGACAGTACGAGGTCTAATCACGGGCGTACACAAGCTTAACAACCGCCTGATGCACGTTCTCGACACCCAAAACGTGGTGAATGTGGAGGCTGAATCCAAGCATCAAGGCAACGCCTGGTGACTGTGGTCTGGCCCTTTGGGGAGGACAATCGGAATTGACTCTCGGCGGCGCTACCCAACTCTACGCGCTTAACAGTTTGTTGAAAACCCATCCAGAAGCATGTCATTCCGAGTACCCCATGGGCCTGCGGCCCACCGAAAGGGATAAAAAGCCTCCACTCTGTTACCCCGGCGCGGGCGGGGGTCCAGGGCTGGATTCCTGGCTGGATTCCCGCTCCCCGCTTGCGCGCGTTTTTTCAACAAACAGTTAAGCAGTCAGGCTTAATGCGAAGCACAGTTCTTAAATTTCAATAATGATGGAGGCTGGCCATGCAACAACAGGATGGGTTGTGCAACAAGTTTGGGATCAATGAAAGCAACCTCAAACGGCGGCGGGAGTTCATCCGTCTTGGGGAAAAAGAACAGCAACTCCTCAGCAGGCTCATTCCTTGGGCGGAGGCCAATGCTGCGGAGGTCGCCAAGGAATTCTATGACTGGCAATTTTCATTTCCTACGACCTTAGCTTTCTTTGAGCGCTTTGCTCAGGAACACAAGCTGCCCCTGAGCGCGCTTCGCGATCAGCTCGAGAAGACGCAAACCTGGTACCTCAAGACGATTTTCCAGAACGCGCAGAAGGGTTGGGGTATGGAGCATTTCGAGAGCCGCCTACATGTTGGGGAGGTCCACGACCGCATCAACCTGCCGTTCAAGTGGTATATCGGCGCCTACACGGAGTTTCTGCATCTGATCCACCCGCGCCTGCAGCAGCATTTCAAGACCAATAAAACGATGGCGGCCAAAGCCGAAGAGGCGATTCTTAGGGTTTTCAACTATGACATGCAAGCCATCAGCGACTCCTTCCTGATGAGCACTTTCGAGTCGATGGGCTTTAGTACCGAGTCGATCCAGACCGAACGCGGCTCCGACCGCACTGAACACGTGGACCAGATCAAGCAGGGATTGGCCCTTCTTATTAAGCAAGCCGAGTTGCTCTCGAACAGAAACTTCGCAGACCCCGCGCTTCAGAGTCGTGTACCAGGCAAGCTGGGAGCCGCCTTTGGACGAGTGCTTCAAGACCTGGGAGACTTCTACGGCCAGGTCAGCGCCATCTGCAAGTCACAGGCCGTTATCGAGTTCAATCTGGACGGCACGATCATTACGGCCAACGAGAACTTCTTGAAGCCAATGGGCTACACGCTGGAAGAAGTCAAAGGCAAACACCACAGCATCTTCGTAGACGAAGCCTACCGCCACAGTCCGGAGTACCGGGAATTCTGGGCCAAGCTGAACCGAGGCGAATACCAAGCGGCAGAGTACAAGCGCATCGGCAAAGGTGGAAAAGAGGTCTGGATTCAAGCTTCCTATAATCCCATTTTTGACTTGAGTGGCAGGCCCTTCAAGGTCGTCAAGTTTGCGACCGACGTCACCCAGCAGGTGAAGACGAGGCAGGAAGTGGCGCTGATGGCCGAGCGCGAAAAACAGGCAGCAGAAGAGCTGAAGCGCAAGGTTGACAGTATTCTCGACGTTGTGACCGCCGCCGCCGGGGGTGACCTCACTCAACAGGTTACGGTCAAAGGCGAGGACGCCATCGGACAGATGGGCGAAGGCCTGGCAAGGTTTTTCGAAGACTTGCGCCGCAGCATTGCCAGCATCGGCCAGACTGCGATGACGCTGAGTTCGTCATCCGAGGAGCTGACAGCCGTCAGCCAGCAAATGAGCTCGAACGCGGAAGAAACTTCTGCGCAATCGGCGGTGGTCTCTGCAGCAGCCGAGCAGGTTACGAAAAACCTCCAGGCCGTCGCCACCGCAACCGAGGAGATGACCGCCTCCATCAAGGAGATCGCCAAGAATTCCAGCTCGGCGGCGCGAATAGCCACCGATGCCGTCAAGATAGCCAACGCCACCAACGCCATCGTCGCCAAGCTCGGGCAATCGAGCGCGGAGATCGGCCAGGTGATCAAAGTGATCACTTCCATTGCCCAACAGACCAACCTGCTCGCCTTGAACGCCACCATCGAAGCGGCCCGCGCCGGTGAGGCCGGCAAAGGTTTCGCCGTGGTGGCCAACGAGGTGAAAGAGCTGGCCAAGGAAACAGCCAAGGCCACCGAAGATATCGGCCGGAAAGTAGAAGCCATTCAGGGCGATACCAAGGGCGCGGTGGAAGCCATCGGGCAGATCAGTCAGGTGATCGTGCAGATCAACGACATCTCCAACACCATCGCCAGCGCCGTGGAGGAGCAAACGGCCACCACCAATGAGATCGCTCGCAATGTGGCGGAAGCGGCGCGTGGAGGCCAGGACGTGGCGCAAAACATCACTGCCGTAGCTGCCGCCGCCAAGAACACTTCGAGCGGCGCCTCAGACACCCAGAACGCCGCTGCGGAGCTTTCTCGCATGGCGGCCGATCTGCAAAAGCTGGTGGGCCAGTTCAAATACGAGGGGGCCGGAGCCACGGTCGAGCGCTCCGCTCGCGCTACGCCGGTACGGGCCAGGGAGCGCGCTCGAGTGGCCTAGCTACTGCTTAGTTGTGTTAGTTCGTATACCTACTCTCTCCTGACCCCTGAAGGGCAGGGCTCTCAGCCCCGCCGAAAAGCGCGCCCCAACCCTCACCCCCCGTCCCCTCTCCCATTGGGAGAGGGGGGACCGCGAAGCGGTGGGTGAGGGACCCGGCGGGGCTAGAAGAGTCTGTGCGAAAACTCGCGCTTGGCGATTGTCCAGGATGGACCCCCGCCTTCGCGGGGGTGACAGTGTTGGACTTAGACATCCTATTCCGACTTCGTCATTCCCGCGAAAGCGGGAATCCACGAGTTTCCACACAGACTCTGGAAGCCCCGCCCCTTGCCGCCGCATTTGAGGTACGCCAACTTACATGCAAGCTCTTGGAAATACTGCATCGAGCAAATAGATTCCCGCTTTCGCGGGAATGACTGCGCTTCGAGAACGGTCTTTGGGAGCAAATGAACCACTACGGCAATTGGACATCTATTCATAAAAACATCAAAATGATTATATGCGCACGACAATCGACATTCCCGACGACCTATACAGGGCGCTGAAGGCCCGCGCAGGGCTAAACGGCCTCAAACTACGAGACTTAATCCAGCGGC
>JASHYZ010000542.1 GCA_030042795.1 Terriglobia bacterium
CTGATAGAAATTCCCAAAGGTGTTGACGACATCGCACTCGTTATCGCGTTCAAAACCTGTTCGGGGTACGATGTTGAAGATTCCGTATGTGCGGTCTCCATAATCGGCGTCGTAGCTGCCTCTGAGAACTTCGAGATAATCGATGTCCTTGGGGTCAATCTGTGGTCCCAGATTTGTGGCAATATTCGTGTTTGGTATGGGTACACCGTCGATGAGCCATTCCACTTGATGGCCGCCGCGCATGTGGAGCATGTCGTGGGTCACGTAGGCAGCCGGCACGTAATCGGTGATCATCGCCAGACTGTTGGTGCGGTCGGCGCCCGGAGTTTCAGCGATGTCCTCACGGTTAACCAGCGTAGTCGGCGTCACCGAATCCATGTTGACCACCGTGGCGTGGCCCACGACAACGGTCGTTTGATTCAGGCGTGCGACCACCAGTTGAAAATGCAAGATCGGTGAAGAACTGGAGTCGACCGTGACGTTCTGCTCCAGAGTGTCAAACCCGGCCTTCGTGACCGTGATTTTGTAGTCGCCGATCGGCACGGCGGTGAACAAAATCTCGCCGTTATCATTCGACTGAGCTGTTTGAGACCAGTCCGAGCTGATCGCCTGTAGCTTCACCGAAGCTTCGGGTACAGGCCGATGCTGAGGGTCGTGCACGATTCCCTGAATTTTCCCAAAAATTGTTGCGTGGAGCAGCGAACTCAGTAGCAGAAGGTTCGCCAGACACAAATAGAAGATCAGCTTTCGCATAAGCCTCCCTTGGAGAATGTGTGTGAAAATTCGTGGATTCCCGCTTTCGCGGGAATGACCGAATCGGGGTAGGACCTCTAAGTCCAGCGATGTCACCCCCCGCGGAAGCGGGGGTCCACGTCACACTTGCCCCCTACGTGAGCTTTCACACAGAAGTTGCGCGGAATTATCCAGTTGAAGGGGAGAATTACAGTCTGGGAGGCTGGTCTAACGGGAACGCGTAGCCCTGAAGCGGGACCTCAATACCGGGAACCGGCCTTTGCAGATCGATACGAGGCAGCGGTACCGGAAGGGCGGTAGTGAGATGGAAAGTGAAACGAAAGGCGGTGGGGGGAACTACGGAACCGGGAGCTGGTGACACACGGCATTCGCAAGATGGAGAGCCTGCCGCAGCGTTGGCGCCCATGGCGTGATGGCAATTGCCATGCATGCTCATCTGGCCAGCGGCCATCGAGCAATGACCGGCTGTACAGCAGCATGAGCCGGCGCCGGACAGGAAAAATGGCGCGAGACCGCCCGGCACCAAGGCCGCGAGCAGCGCAATGAGTGTAATCCCGGCGCTGATTGACCGTCTCATGCAGTTAGCCTATCACATTTTCGCGATAGGTCAAGGTTTTTCAAGATGTGAGTGCCTCGGTTGATTTCGTGCAACTGACCATTCCTATTCTCGAACGCCAGGGTACCGTATGCCTGGCGTCGCTCGAGTCGGCGACAAATCGATGGCGCTCGCAAGCTGCCTTCTCAGTGTCCGCAGAAACTCAAACATCACCCAGCACTCTACCGCGAAGGGTGGAAAACCGAGGAATCCGGGCGCCGGCATTTGGAAGATCTTCCAATTCTGCCCGATGGAGAAGATGTACAACCAACCGGCGCCGGCCCAGTAATTCCAAAACTCCCACAAGATGCCGCAAATCCAGCCCGCGAATAGAAGCCCGCCGAGCTTGGTGTAGCTTCCGCCTTCGAATTCGCGGAGCAAGGAAGAGCCTTGCCACTGATAGTTGAGGGGATCGAGCAACAACACGAACCCTAGCCAGACCGCACCGAAGAGGTAACTCCCGATTCGGGCTGGAACAAGAAGCGGAACGGTCACCAGAATGAAGCCGCCGAGCGTTATGAGCGCGCGGTCGGCGGGGGAGGAAGGCGTTCTGGATTGATGATTCGCCCGGAAGAATCCCAGTGCTTCGACAAGGTCAGCGGTCTCATAAACAGCCGGCCAGATGGTGGCAAAGGCCCAGATGTATCCGAAAGTGTCGAGGGCGGCACTGGAGGGCGTACTCACATACACCCAGTTTCTCAACCGCAGGTTGTAGGCCTCAAAGACAAGCCAGAGCGGGACTGACCAGAAGGCCAGCGCTGCGAACGAGCGAGGGTCCTTCAGACGTGATTGGCTCTTGAGGCTTGTCACCAATCCGTCTGCCAGCAGGATGTAGCCCGTCCATACGATCGGCGTAAAGAAAGTGCTCACCCACGAGACAGAGCGCAGGGCAAGCAATAACTCCGTCAGCAGAATGATTCCAAGACCAAGCCAGCCCCAAAACGGCAGCCGGCCCTTCGGGCGGCGAGCATAGCGCTGGCCAACGAAGAGCACCGTTCCGGCTAGGAGCAAAACACCAATCGCGACGTGGTTTGAGTCACCCATGGAAGTGTATCCGCTCGCCGAAATCAGAATAGCATCCCACAGACTCGTGGATTTGTGGTATGAAGCAGAGGGAATAAGCAGAGGCAATCAGTAATCTGGAGGTCATCGTGGATCGGCGTGACATGCTTCGTTCGGGATTGATCATGGCAGCTTCGGGACTGACGGCCACGGATGGCGCGGCTTCCGGTGTGACCTCGGGCGTGCCTGCCAAGGTGGCCGGGAATCCGGCTGCGGCCGCAGCGCAGGACAGTGCCGAAGCTACGTTTCAAAAGCTCCTGGACTCGGAGTGGGAGTATCGGATGGAGCATAGTCCCACCTGGGCTTCCACGCTCGGCGACCGGCGCTGGAACGATCGCTGGGACGATTTGAGCCTCGAAGCCATCGAGCAGGATCATCAGCACGACCTCAATGTGACGGCGAAATTGAAGGCGATCGACCACGGGCACCTCTCGCCGCGCAATCAGCTTAACTACGACATGTTTGAAAAGGACTATCAGAACAGTCTAGAAGACTACTCCCTGCACACCTACCTCATCCCCTTCAATTCGCAGCGCGAGGGCATCCAGACTTCCGCGCAACTCGCCGACGCGCTTCCCTTCGTGACGCTTAAGGATTACGAGGACTGGCTGGCGCGACTGCGCAGCTTCCCGGTGTGTCTTGAGCAGACCACGGAGGTTTTGCGCCAGGGCATTCGGGAGAAGCTAGTGCTGTCTCGCGAGGTGCTGCAACGGGTTCCCGGCCAACTTGACAAACAGATTGTGCGTGACCCGCGCGAGAGTGATTTCTATCATCCCTTTCGAACCTTCGCCGCGAGTGTATCCAAGGCAGACCAGGAGAAGCTCTCGCAAGCCGCGAGTGACGCCATCGCGGAAGGCATTGTGCCTGCGTTCGCGAAATACAAGGAGTTTTACGTTAACAAATACTTACCCGCTTGCTATCCGCAGGCTGGCATCTGGCAAGCGCCGAACGGCAAGGCGATGTATGAATTTCTGGTGCGCAGGTTCACCACCACCAACCTGACTCCTGCCGAAATAAGCAAGATCGGTCTCGACGAAGTGTCGCGAATCAATGGGGAGATGGAAACTGTTCGCGCCAAAACGGGATTTCAGGGGTCGCGTGAGCAGTTCTTTACGTACTTGCGCACGGACCCCCGATTTTTCGAGAAAACGCCTGATGACTTGCTCGAGGCCTACCGAGCCCTCGCCAAACGTGTGGACCCGGAACTGGTGAAGTTGTTCCGCGTCCTTCCGCGGATGCCGTACGGAGTGAAACCCATTCCGGATGCCGTG
>JASHYZ010000543.1 GCA_030042795.1 Terriglobia bacterium
GCTTGATGAATCGCGGCCCTCGGCCTGGCTCGCGCCCAACTTGCTCGTACCAGTTCTCGCCGCACACGATATCGAGTCGGCCGTCGCGATTCAGGTCCGTCACGGTCACTGTTTCGGAACAGCCCAGATCCAGCGTGTGCTTTCGAAACAAAATGGCGTCATCACCGGCGATTGCGGAGCCCAGGTCAATAACGCGCTCTCGCTCGGTAGCCTTGCCTGAGCTAAGCGCAGGCTTTGCAACTCCGCTCGTGAACGCCGCGCCTGAACTGGCACCGAGCAATGTCGCTGCCGGCAATCCGGCGCTCATGTATTTCAAGAATTGTCGCCGTTCTTCTTTTCGTTCTCGGCTCATGATCACTCCTGACAGCCTGGGAGCGCGGGCGTCCCGCCCGCCCTGGCATTGACGATTTGCGATTTCCGATTGAGGGTCGCGGGATCTCGCCTTGTCTCCGTAATTGAGAATGGAGAGCCGGCAATTGTGGCCGGGCAAGACGCCCGCGCTCCCAGGCCTCAATGGATTCCTAGCTCTTTGCTCAGGCCTTTGATAAATTGAAGGCCGCGCAAGGCCAGGTCATCACCCGAAGGCGCCAGGTCACGCCAGATGGCAGCGGCAGCAGCCAAGTCGGGCTCCGGTTGAGCGAAGGACTCAATGGTAAGCCAGCCGTCATACCTGATATCGCGCAGCGCCGACAAAACTCCGCGCCAGTCGTTGTGCCCTGTTCCCGGAATGCCGCGGTCATTCTCGGAGATATGGACATGGCCCAGCTCCTTCGCAATCGCACGCACCGACGCGGCCGGATGCTGCTCTTCGATATTGGCGTGAAAGGTGTCGAAGTGAATCTTGACGTTCGGCGCTCCCACATCGTGCACCATCAGGGCGGCGTCCGCCTGGGTGTTGAGGAAATAGGTCTCAAAGCGGTTGAGAGGTTCAATGCAGAGAGTGACGCCGAGTTCCTGCCCTCGTCGCGCTGCTACCTGGAGGGCGTCGACGGCCCATTTCCATTCCTCCTGCGTGCGGCGCCGCCCCGTCATGACGCCGAGGCCGGCGTAAAGCGGACCGCAAATGAGGCTGCCACCTAACTCGGCAGTTCGTTCGACACACCGCTTTAGCAACTCTTTGCCGCGCTCGCGAACATCAGCTTGCGAGCTCACAAGATTAGCGTCGCGAGGGATCACGCTGCAGGTGGTGCGTTCGAGATGGAGCTGATCGAGCATTTTTCGGACGGCCGGAACGTCCACAGGCTCATCCGGCGATAGAAACAACTCGACGCCGTCGAACCCCCAGTCTTTGATCCGGACAAGTAGCGGCTGCTGCTGTTCATTTACGCGCGTCGTCCACACCATGGTGTTCACGCCATACTTCATCGCCGCACCTCCAACCCTGTCATTCCCGCGGAAGCGGGAATACATTGCGATAAGTCCACAAAAGCATCGACGCCAAAGAACTGAATTCCAATTTTAACGGGACTGACTGCGCTCATGATCCATGCTGAACCAGCGCGGGCCTACTCTCCCATGAGAGTGAACGTGTAATGTCCCGAGCCCGTCTGAACCGTCACGTCGCCGCTGCCCGGGTCTTGGCTGGCGGCCGTGATCCCCGGGTCGCCCGGCGTGTAGTGCCCGTCATTCCACACCGGGTGATTCGACTCCTGAACCGTTACACTGGTCATCTGTTCTTCCTTGGGGATCACAATGCGAGCGTCACTTCCTGCGGGAATGCGGACCTCAACGGTGATCACGCCAGGTTCATGCGTCCAAGACGACGATACAGTTCCGCGCAGAGTCTGAACGCTGGCGCTCACCGTGCGCAGGTCTTCGACAATCTGGGGCGCGATTACGATGTGCCGGTAGCCTTCGCCGTGCTCGCCCATCTGAATGCCGGCCAGCGCCTGATAAAACCATGCGCCCACACTGCCGAACATGACGTGATCCTGAGAGTTCATCGATGGCCCAGTCTTCTGCTGCCACAGTTCCCACAAAGTGGTGGCATCGTGCTTCACCATGTATCCCCAGCTCGGGTAGGTGGTGGCGGTCGCCAATTCGTAAGCCAGGTCTGAGCGGCCGGCTTCGGTCAACACGGGCATCACAAATTTCACGCCAATGAATCCCGTGGTGAGATGAGTGTTGTGCTGATAAACGATATCATCGACCAGGTTGCCGGTGGCCTTGTCTCGAGCATTACCGCTCGCCAGGCCCAGCCCTACAGCCATCGCATTCGCCGTCTGTGTGCCGCCCGCGTAGTTGCCGGACGCCGGGTCATAGAATTTCTGGTTGATCGCGTCGCGAATCTGACCGGCGAGTTGCCCGTAAGACTGCGCGTCTTCGGTATGCCCTGTTACGGCTGCCATGCGCGAAAGGATCTCGACGTCGTAGTAGTAATAAGCGGCGGAAACAAAATCGCCTGGCGTATGGACGATGGATACCCAGTCGCCATAGTAGCTGTAGCTCAGAATGTTGTTTTGGGCGCGCCCGCGGAGAAACTCGACGTACCGCTTCACACCGTCGTAATTCTCCTCGAGAATGCGCTTATCGCCGTAGTACTGCCACATGTACCAGGTAAGCTGCGGATAGGCTGTGCCCCATGCAGGATCGGCCGGCCGGCTGCCGTAACGAAGCGG
>JASHYZ010000544.1 GCA_030042795.1 Terriglobia bacterium
AGCGTCTGCGTGGTGCGGAAGAGGTCGTCGAGAAAGACGCCCTCGTCAATCTTCTCTTCGTTCAGCGCCCAGGTGTCATGCCACCATCCCAGCGTCTTCATCAAGCCGTGCTTGCGCGCGATTTGGGCGGCATAGCTGTTGGGAGAAGTAATCGGCAGAGCCGGTTCGTCAGGATCGATGTTGAGCGGCGACATGTAGAGCCGCAGGTCAGGCGTGACTTGCAGCACGTAGAAGCGACAAATGGCCGACACGGAGAGAAACGGCGTCATGCGGAAGCGCACGCGAAACCAATCGCTCCATTGGCGCTCGCCGAGCGTCTGGTCATGTCCGCCGAGGCTGATGGTGACCGTGTTCCGATCCGGGGCGACGGTGAAGGCAACCGGCACCGAAACACGCCGGTAAAACTTGGATGCCGGATTCACAGGCCCGTCAATCTCGGCTGTGGCGCGATTGCCGTCCAGTTCCAGCCGCACCAGCCGTCCGCCGAATTCGGTGTCGCCCACGTCCCAAGGCGTAAGGTCGGTGCCGAAGTAGAAGAACGTTCCCCAGGTGCCGCGCACATCCGGTATGCCGAGCCCAGCCCAGAGCTTGCCGCCGGGCAAATTCGTTGGCGGAAATTCGAGCGGCATGCGAAGCACAGTGGTCCTATACCCGGCATCCGCTGCTGCCTTATAAAAGGGCACGCCGCTTCGTTCGTTGGTGACGCGCGGACGCGAGATGGGGAGAACACCGAAGAGGAACTTTGGAGGAACATGCGACGAGAGCGCCAGCTCCGGCAGGTATGTCTGGGGATCGCGCCGCAGGAAATCGAAAATTCCGGTGTCGCCCGGATTCAAGCCCGTTGCGAAGGTGGCCCAGGCCACCGGCGACTCCGGCGGATTAGTGGTGCCCAGCGGCTGAAACGTGCCCGTCTCCGCCAGATGCTTGAGGTTGGGTAGGTGACCCTCGGCCATCCACTTGGCAGCCAGTTTGGGATCGGCGCCGTCAAAACCGAGTACGACGATTTGAGTCGTCACCGAACGAGTGGCTTTGTGGCAGCCGGCAAGAACCGCGGGCAATGTGAAGAGAAGGATGAAGCGCAACGAGCAGCGGGTCACCATGATCTAGATTCTCAATGGTAGCCGTCACGTTGCCGCGCGTCGATGGAAAATGGCGGCTGCGGTGCGGCACAGAAGAACTTACCACGACGGACACGGAGAAGACCTCTGTGCCTTCGGTGGCCTCCGTGTTACTAACGTCCACTTTCTTCTCGGGCTGCAAAGAATTTGCAAGACGGCTTCGGCTTAGAAATCGACTTCTCGACACGCAAGAAAAGCGCACCACAGAGGGCACAGAGAACACGGAGAAAACTTCGGTGGCCTCCGTGATCTCTGTGGTGAGTTTTTGGTTGCGGCCAAAGGCCGCGTCAAGGTGAGTTCTCTGGAAGCGCCGCCTCAGAAGCCGTTTCCAGCACATTCCGTAATCCTCAATAGAAATTACGATACCACTTGGCAACTCGTCGTGCTTTCTGATAATCCTTATTACTTGGAGCTTTCTCGCTGAGCGCCTCAGCGCGTGACACACTGCGGAGGCGCAGGAACCACCCGGAAGCGAGTCCTTGGGCCCTGGCTGGATTTCACTGATCCCATCAGTAACAAGCTTTTCCTGCGGCGGGCCCGCCCAAACGGTCGAGCCGGTCTCAGCAGTACCACGGGCGGCTCTGCGGCTGTGACGGCACGGCTGCGGGCCCGGCGTTAAATTCTCGCTCATCAGGACGAGGCGCAATGATTGAAGTCGAAAACTTGAGCAAGCGGTACGGACCCACTCAGGCAGTCACGGACGTCAGCTTTCGCGTGGAGAAAGGTGAGGTGCTGGGTTTTCTCGGGCCCAACGGCGCCGGAAAAACCACCACCATGCGGGTGATCACCGGATATCTCCCTCCCAGCGAAGGCACGGTGCGAGTGGCGGGCTTCGATGTGGTGGAACAGCCCATCGAGGCCAAGCGGCGCACCGGCTATCTTCCCGAGACCCCCCCCGTCTACCCGGATATGACCGTGAATGAATACCTGACGTTCGTGGGACACATCAAGGGCGTGCCGCGGCGCGACCTGAAGAGCCGCATCGACGAAGTCACCAAGAAGTGCGCCATTGATGACGTCCGGCAGCGTCAGACGGGCAAGCTTTCAAAGGGGTACCGTCAGCGCGTTGGGCTGGCCCAGGCGATGATCCACAACCCGGATGTGCTGGTGCTTGATGAGCCCACCGCGGGCCTCGACCCGAAGCAGATCATCGAAACACGCGAGCTGATTAAGAACCTGGCCGGGCAGCATACGGTGGTGTTGAGCACGCACATTTTGCCCGAAGTGTCGAAGACATGCGAGCGAGTGGTGGTGATTAACGGGGGCAAGGTGGTGGCGGTGGGCAAGCCGGACGACTTGACGCGCCGACTGCAAGGATTTGAGACGGTTCTCGTGACAGCACAAGGGCCGGCTAGCGAGCTGAAGGAGCGGATGGAACGGGTGGCCGGAGTGGATCTGGTGGAGCAGAAAGAGGCCACGGATGGCCAAGCGACGTTCGAGATTCACGCCCATAAAGACCAGGACGTACGGTCAGAATTGGCGCGCGCCATCGTGGAATCGCAATGGAAACTGCTCGAACTGCGCGCCACAGCTCTCAGCCTGGAAGACATCTTCCTGAAGTTAACTACGAAAGACCTGACAGAAGAAGCGAAGAATTAACCACCGAGGCATCGAGACGGAGAGAAAAACTGTAAGAGGCGAGTGATTGCAGCGCAGCTCAGAACGATAGAGGAGGCCAACTCGGGGCTGAGCGACGTGGAAACCGAGCGGCAGGCCAGCCGAAACGTTTGTGACCAGCAAGCATGGCGAGCCCGGTGAAGTAGTTTCGCGTGACCTGTTGACGCAGCAGATTATCGGGGCTGCCATCGAGTCCTTGGCCCGGGATTGTTAGAGTCTGCATACGAGGAGTGCCTTTCGTGGGAGCTGAACCAAGGCGGCCTTGTCGTGCGGAGACAGATTCTTCTTCCCGTAGTTTATAAGGCCGTCAGGCTTGACGCCGGCTACAGACTGGACCTGGTTGTCGAGGACCAAGTGGTTGTTGAATTGAAGACTGTGGAGCGGCTTCTGCCCATACACGAAGCACAGTTACTGACGTACCTGAAGTTGAGTGGGCTCAGGACCGGACTGCTACTGAACTTTAACTCCGCGGTTCTGAAGAATGGCATCAGGCGCATGGCTCTATGAATCCGCCCATTTTCTCTCGCTGTCTCTGTGCCTCTGTGGTGAAAAGAAGGAGTTGATATGCGCAATATTTTGGCCGTGGCGGGGAAGGAACTGCGGGCCTATTTTCACTCGCCAATCGCCTACCTCGTGTTGACGATCTACACCGTGCTCTGCGGTTTCTTCTTTTACAGCCTTACCGCCCTCGTGGTGGTGGAGACCTTCCGGATGCAGATGAGCGAAGGCGGCATGCCGCCCCTCAGCCTGAACGAGACCATCATCCGGCCCCTCTTTGCAGGCATCCTCACCGTCATCATGGTGCTGTTTCTCATACCGCTCATCAGCATGAGGCTTTACGCCGAAGAGAAGCGTACCGGAACCATCGAGCTCTTGCTCACTTCTCCGCTCAAGGATGTCGAAATTATCCTGGGCAAGTTTTTTGGGGCCATGGCGCTTTACCTTGTGATGGTCCTGCTTACGTTCCTGGACATCGGTCTTTTGTTTCTTTACGGAAACCCAGACGCCAAGCCACTCATTGCCAATGCCACGGGCTTCATCCTGCTGGGCGGTGCGCTCATCGCGCTTGGCATGTGGGTTTCGTCTTTTACAAAGAATCAAATTATCGCCGCGGTGGTTGCGGCCGCCTTATTCCTCTTGCTATACGTCCTCGACTGGGTGTCAGGGTTTTCGTCCACTGCGGTGGGCCGGGTGATGTCCTATATGGCGCTCACCACCCATTTTGACAACTTCACCAAGGGCGTCATCGATTCAAGTGACGTGGTCTACTACCTCTCGCTGGTGGTGCTCGGAATTTTTCTCACGGCGCGCTCGGTTGAGGCGCTCAAGGGGAGGGCGTAAGTATGGCGGAACAGTCGCAAACTCACAACGCCACGGGACGGCGAATTCTCAAAGGAACGAATTTCGCGGTTTATACCGCCGTCGCCGTCGCCATCATCGTGGTAATCAACTGGTTTGCCAGCCAGCACGTCACTCGCTGGGACCTTACCAAGAACAAGCACTTCAGCTTGTCGCCGCAAACGGTGAAACTTGTCAAAGGCCTCAATCAAGACGTCGCCATCTACGTTTTTGACCAGAAGGACCGGTTCCAGTCTGAGGGCGACGTTCTCAACTTATATCCGGCGGCGTCGCATCGGGTCAGCCTGCGCTACATCGATCCCAACCGCGATCCGGCTCTGGCGAAACAGTTCAGCGTTCGCAATTACGGCACCGTGATTGTTTCGATGGGTGACCGGCACTTCGAAGCGCAAAGCAACGACGAACAGGGTGTGACCAACGCGCTGATCCGGGTGCTGAAAGGCACCAAGACTGTCTACTTTATTCAGGGGCACGGTGAGCACGACCCTGACAGTGCGGATCCCAACGGTTATTCCGACCTCAAAAAGGCTCTGCAAAATGAGAACGAGGATGTGAAGACGCTGCTTCTCGCTCAAAGCCTCCAGGTTCCGCAAGATGCAGACATTCTTGTGATCGCGGGGCCACAGCACGATTACCTTCAGCAGGAAGTTGACGCCATCCAGAAGTACCTGACGGGCGGCGGCCGCCTGATGCTGATGGCTGATCCCGGCGTCGAGCTTCCCGACCTCGCGAAGCTGGTTTCGGATTACAACTTCACCGTCCAAAATGATCTGGTGATTGACCAAAACCCGATGGCGCAGATCTTTGGGACGCGTCCCGAGATGCCACTGATCATCAAGTACGGATCGAGCCCCATCACCCAGCCGCTGCAACGCACCATGACGCTGTTCCCTCTCACGCGCTCGTTTGAAGTCAGCAAGACATACAAGGCCGGCGTGACCGTGGATTCGCTCTGCGAGACGACGCCCGAGAGCTTTGGAGTGGCCAACTTCACGCCCGCCATGCACGAGATTCGTTTCCGGCAAGGAACGGATTACAAGGGACCTCTCACGGTCGCCGTTGCAGCCGATATGAGCGGATCGGGCGAAGGCAAGCCCGATGCGCGCCTCGTGGCGCTCGGAAGTTCATTGGTGGCGAGCAACCGCTTCCTCAACTTTCAGGGTAACCGCGATCTGATCTTGAATATGGTTGATTGGCTGACGGCTAATGAGAACATGATGTCGATCCGGCCGAAGCCGCCCGAGTCGCAGCACCTGAACCTCACCGCGCAGCAGATGAACATGGTCCTACTGCGTCTCATCGCGGTGCCGGTAGTGATCATCGCGGCCGGTGTCATTGTTTGGTGGGGACGCAGGTAGAGACCAGAAGGAGGAAAGGAAACCTGTCGCGGAATAGAGCGGGGCGCCGAGTTTCGTCTTTCAGGTTCCAACCATGAAGAGATACTTAAATACTCTGGTCGCAGCCGTCATCCTGGTTGCACTTTGGTTCGGTTTCAACTACTACAACAAGCGCAAAGCCAAAGAGACTGCGGCGAGCACGGAAAAGCCCAAAGAACTGGTACTGCCCGTCAAGGCGGACCAGGTGCGCTCATTTACGATCACGCCGCGTGACGGCCAGGCTTTCACCTGCACACTGGACGGAAAAACCTGGGACATTACGCAGCCAAAGGCTCTAGCCGCGGATCAGAGTACGGTCTCCGATTTTGTCGGAAGTCTGGTGGGAACGACGGTGAACTCGGTAGTGGACGAGCATCCGTCGAGCCTGAAGGACTTCGGACTGGACCCGCCGGTGACGACGCTGAACGTCACGACCGCTGCCAAACCCGCTAATCTCACTTTGCTGATCGGCGATTCGACGCCCACAAACGATGCTGTTTATGCTGAGGTCGCTGGTAATCCGCGGGTGATCACTCTGCCGGGTTATGGGAAGTCAGCCCTTCAGAAAAGCCTCTTTGACCTGCGCGACAAGCGAGTGCTGACGCTCGATCAGGACCAGATTCAGCGCCTGGACGTAACCTCAAAGGGCAAAACTTACACTCTCACCAAGAATCCCGATGGCGTTTGGGATCTGGTCTTGCCGCCGCCGGTGCGCGCAGACAACTTCTCTGTCCAGAATCTACTCAGCGGTCTGCAAACCACCAACATGGTCAGCATCGTCAAGGAGGACAAGTCGGGCGCGCGGGAATACGGCATTGATCAGCCAGCGCTCACTGTGAAGTTCAGCACCAGTTCCGGTTCGCAGACCATCGTGATCGGCAAGAAGGATGGCAACAACTACGATGCTACGAATTCGGCGCTGGCTCCGGTGTTCACCCTGGGCTCAGACTTCGTGACCCGATACCAAATTGACCCGGCGACGCTGCGTGACAAGGCGTTCTTCTCGTTCTCGAACTTCGATGCCAAGACCGTTGACCTGACCACTTCCAAGGACCATCGCGTTTTTGAGCAGCAGAATTTCAAGTGGAAGCAAACGGCGCCGAAGTCCAAAGACGAAACCACCGAGAAGATGGAAGACCTATTGAACGCCCTCACCGACGTCAAAGCCGTGAGCTTCCCCAAAGCCACATCAGGCAATCTGGCGCCCTTCGGCCTCAACAAGCCGCTCTACACCATCAAGGTGACCTATGGCGACAAGAATACAGTGCAAACTGTGATTGTAGGCAGTGTAGACGATCACTACTACGCGGCCCGCAGCACGGACACGCTTCCCGGCGAAATTTCAAAGACCAACCTCGACGCGATCGACAAGGCCTTGGGTAGCCTCTAACGAAGACAGCTTAGTGTGGCGGAGCGAGATTTCTCGCGGCGCCGAAAGGCGCGGCAGCGCTCGAAATGACAGCCACTCAAATTCATAGCTCATCCAAGTCAGCGCAGCCTCTCGCTCACGGCGAGCCCGTCGCGCAGCGGGATGACGGTCGTGAAGAGCTTGGAAGATGTATACAGGAGCTGGTTGAACTCCTGAATGGCGGGCGTCTCAACGTCATTGTCAGCCGGCGTGCGCGCCACCTTTCCGGACCACAACACGTTGTCGGTGATGAACAGGCCGCCCACGCGCAAGCGAGGCACAGCGAGTCGGAACACCTTCGGATATTGATCTTTATTAACGTCATTGAAAATGAGGTCGAACTCGCCCTTGGTGGAGCGTAGGAGTTCGATGGCATCACCCGTCAGCAAGCGGACTCGGTCGCGCACGCGAGCGCGCTTCAGGTAAGCTTCGGCGCGGCGAGCGTTCTCGGGGTCGCTGTCCGTATAGAAGACCACACCCTTCGGGCCGACAGCACGCGCCAGCCACAAGGTGGAATAACCGATCGCCGAGCCCATCTCAAAGACGCGTCGCGCACCCGAAATGCGTGCTAGTTGATGGAGAACCCGCCCGCAAGCGGGACCCACAATGGGCACCTTGTGCTCCGCAGCGTAACGTTCCATCTCCTGAAGCACGCCATCGCGGGCCGGAAGAAGCTCATTCAGGTAAGACTCCACAGAATCAACCAGAATTTCGCTCAGTTGTAGCCTCCAATAATAATCATGATAACTAGCTCTACCCCTCACTTCTTGAAAAGGTTCTCAAAAGCCTGGCGCGGATCATTTGACGCGCGCGAAGAAATCACCGAGTTTCCGCCCGAACCCGGAGAAGTCTGACGTTCTACCGTGCTCCGCGGCTCGTAGAACGTGCAGTCATTGCGCGCGTCCTTGCGCGCGATGCGCACCGGAATGGGTTGACTGCACTCGAAACGCGCCGCCGTGTCGAAGTGGACGCACTGTTTACAACTGTGGAGCTCGAAGCCGCAGCGACGGCAGCGTCCTTGAGGGTCGAAGTCGGCAGGCAGGATGGTGCCGCAACCCGCGCAACGCACGACGGTATGCGCCGGGGAAAAATTCGGG
>JASHYZ010000545.1 GCA_030042795.1 Terriglobia bacterium
AAAAGGCTGTTTGAGGCCTGTGGCGAAGACTTCGACCTGCACGGGTTTACCGGTGCCGCTGATTCCGCGAAAGATCCGAATGTCACCTGGCCTGGTTTCGGCGAGAAACACATCCCCATTGGGAGCCGTGCGCATCAATCGTGGGTTATTGAGACCGGTCGCGTATTGCTCCACCTTGAATCCGGCGAGAACCTGCGGCCAAGCATTCTCAGGGCGTGGCACCACTTGAGGACCATTGCCGGAAGATGTTGTGGCGAAGGGAGCCGGCAGGTCCTTCAATGTAATGCTGCGCGTCGTGCCTGGTTTCTCATAGCGATAGTCGGTAAAGGGGGCGACCGGTGGCGGCGCCGTCGCGCCCGCGGAGGCGGCTTCCTCTGATGTAAGGGGTACGCGCGGCGAACCGGGTTTGGCGCCACCCAAAACCCGGATGAAGCTGACAATCTGCCATCTCTCCTTTTCAGCTAGGGAACTCCAGGACGGCATGCCATTATCAACATCACCTTTCGTGATAAACCAAAAAAGTTCACCGTCGCTGGCAGACTGAGCCGCGCCATTTGCCAGAGAGGGCACATTTCCCGTGCCTTCTCCGTTCACTCCGTGGCAGCTCGCGCAGTGGGCTTCATAAGCCGATGCCGCGGTATCAACTTGCTGACCTGCGTAGGGATTCCTCATGGCCTTCGCCGATGCGGGGGCATTATGAAAGGCGGGATGCTGCGCGGCTGCAGCGGAATATAGCGCGATCGATATCGCCGCGCTTGCAGAAAGTAAAACTGCAACACCGAGTATGGCGTTTTTCAATTCTGACCTCCGAAGCCGAAGAAACAGCGGTTGGTTGCAAATCAAATTGTGTCATCAGAGCGTATTGATAAGCATTGATAGATCGACACAGATCGTATGAAACAGTATACAAGAGACAAAGAGATGCGACTAATGCTGCGTCGGGGTCGGTACTGGTGTCATTTGCTGGGCGGAACCCTCGAGGCGCAGTCATTCCCGCGAAAGCGGGAATCCATCGCAGAAGTCCGTCGGAAAAGAAGGTATCAAGGAAGTGGATTCCCGCTCTCGCGGGAATGACTGCGTCCAGGAGCGTTCAAAATGACACCAGTAGTATCAGGTCGAGGCTTGGCCTGACCCTAATGCTCCCATATCCACCGGCGTGTGTGGGAAGGGTGTTGAGGATTGTGAGCCCTGTATTGTTCCGCTCTACCACCTTAGCCGCAGTTGCAAGTCATCCGGCAAAAGGACCCCTATATCGTCAGCAATTCTTCGTAGAACCCTCCAATTTGGCGCGCGCGGTCTACGAAGTGGATTTCCAAAATCCAGTGGCGTTTTCGCCCTGACGCGTCGAGTGCACGCATACGGTTATGGTTCTGCGGATGAACGTAGAGTGTGATTTTGTCGCCAGCGATTCTTTCGTGCGGGAAGACCCCTATCAGATGGCCTGCTATCGGGCCGCCATATTCCCACCCCGCTTCACTTGCCAGCCGTCGCGCATATTCGTAAAGCTCCGCACCTGTGATGTCCGGCTGCTCCTGAAAATAGCGCTTGCCTTTTGCGAATGCCTCTTTGATGTCCTGACACAGCTTGTGCTTCCGGGGATCGTTTCCAACCACGAAAGTGCGGCCGAAATCCGCTTCCCACTCTTCGAATACAGGGCCGAGATCGAGGAACACGATGTCATCTTCCGTAACAATCAAATCAGGTGGATCCTCAGCGTAGGGAGCCAGAGTGTTACGTCCCGCCCGAACGATCCGCTTGTGCCAATACTTCTGGATTCCATACCTGCGCTCGGCAAGAGCGTAGATGCTGCCATTGATCTCGCTTTCCTTTAATCCCGGCCAAATCAGGCGTTGTTCTTCAATTTCTGAAAATAGACAGCGAGCCTTCGCCTGGGCCTCAAGCAAGGCGGCGACGGTAAGATCTTCCGATGTTTGCATAACGTCAGAGTGTAGCACTAAAGCGAGGTAGCACCGGCCGGCGTAGGCCCTTGAGGCCGCGCGGTAAACGGCGTGAGTCGCCGAGCTATGCTCTGCGGTAGCCGACCGTTACAACGGCAAGGTGCAGATACGATAATCAGATAGCCATCGTAGAAGGCATCGGTGAAAAGTAGCCGACCGTTACAACGGCAAGGTGCAGATACGATTGATCCACTCGTCGGCTTCGGAAAGAGCCCAGACCAGAACCACAGCCTCGATAACGCCATCACGGATTCGGCGCGTCAATGATCGTCTTGAGTTGTGCTACCTGCAGTTCTGGCATTCGCGTGCTAGACTTGGGGCGATAGACGTCACACTGCACATACCGGACGACGTTGCCAAGCGACTCTCCGCCGCCGGCGCCGATGTCTCCCGTCGCGCGTTAGAAGCGATTGCTCTGGAGGGCTACCGCGAGCAAAGTCTCACACTCCTCCACGTTCGGAAACGCTTGGGCTTTCTCGCGCCGCGACCGAAGATTTCCTGGGCCGGCACCATGTTCCGCTCGCGGTGATCGACGAAGCCGATTTGGACCGCGAGGCGGCCCCCACATTAATCCACTCGCGGGATGAAAGCTGTCTCCAACACCACACCACTCCGGTATCTGATCGCCATCGAACATGACTATCTTTTCGGACAATTGTTTGAGAAGGTTTTGATGATGTCGTGAGTGCCAGGCAAAGCCTGGCTGATCTTGCAAGCTGAAAGGAGCTTGCCCTGTAATTACCCATTCAACAGGTAGCCGAGCCAGCGGGCGGTGGAGTAATTCACCGGACGAAGCCTGGCGAAGGCGAACCCGTGAGCCGTAGTGCAAGCGAACCCGATTCGGCCTCGTTAAACAGAGAGAAAGCGGCCAAGCTCCCGGACCTGACGAAGCCTGCCACCGGTGGCGAAGCAATGGGTGTGAGCAGTCACCGGGCTCTCCGGGGTGGTAGGGGACGGCGCGTGGGGATAGATCAGTCGAGGAACTCTTCGCTTCGCTCAGGGCAGGCTCTGGGAGACCCGGCGGGGAGGCCTGCGCGAGGGGGCCAACGCCCGAGGGAAATCCATAACCCTCGGACGGCTCCGGTCGGGAGTCGGACAGCGGCATAGTGTGTGCTGAGCAGCACGTTGTTCAGGAGGGTTGAAGTCCCTCTGGCGCCCGGATGAGGGGAGCCGTATCCAAAAGCGGGGGTAATGCCTCGCTGGCCGGAGAGAGGAGAGAAGGTTGAGTCCCTCGTGGTACTCCGGAGGGCAGGATGTCCATCGCGAGGTGGAATCCGAAGGGCATGAGGAGAAGTACCGGGCCGTAATCGATGGGGGACCCCGCGATGAACCGGTCGGCTAAAGGTGGGGCAAGGTCGAGTCTGCACTATGCATGGGCCGCAGCGGGTGATCCGCCGGAGCCCGTCGCTCGGGGGAAAGATAACCGAACATGGCTGCTTGCTGAAGGTCGTCATCACGCATGAGGTATGCTCCTTGAGATCAACCGAACGGATAGTACCTCATTGCTGAACAGAGTCAAGGGCAAATCCGAATTTTTCATCAGCCTGTTAGGGCCTTCGGCCCGCGAAACTTCATGAAAATGCTAAGTTATTTATTTCCAGCGCCAGCGTATTTTCCGATCTAGCATTTTCGACCCTGCGACCGAAGACGAATCGTTATTGGAGAGGCTCTTCCGAGGACTCGATCAAGCGACCGCCAGACGAGTCGAACTGGTACGCTTCCGTTATGATTGTTGTCGCCTGTGTTAGGCGATTGTCATACGTTAGCAAAAGCTTATCGCCGTGTATCTTAGCGTGGCCTTCCGGGAGTTCTCTTCGTGACCATATGGGCTGAAGCGCGTTGTTTTGAAGTCTGTACACAACCACCGTTAGGCGATTGTGGGCATCGCCCCAACTGACTCCGTAGGCCGCAAAAGTCAGGTTTGTGTCTCCGAGGGACTCGATATGAGCAACATTCACGGTCCTGTCTGGAAGGCTGTTGTCCTCACCGGCCAGCAGACGATACCCCTCATCTCCCGTTTCGGAGCCGAACACACCAACCCAGCTTCGGCTCGAAGTTATGGCTCCTATCAGCGCGTAGCCAACGACGAAACCGCTTACTTGCCCCTGGCGAAAGGAAAATACGTTCGCAAGGCTCGAATCCGGTTCCCCAGTCAGTGTTAAAGAGCGCCGTAGCGTATCTTCTAGCTGCTCGCTCGAAGGGGTTGAATGGCGGTCGAGGAACGAAACAATGCCTTTGTTGAGCCCAGGCTCGATGGCCGCAAGCCTCCTGTTAATGTAGGCAGGCGTGAACTTGGCTCTGTCGGCGGACTGGCTTGCCGCCAGCCGGTCGCGGTTTAGCTCTCGGAGACGTTCGGTCGCGGACTGTATCCCCAACTGGTCGAATGCGCGTATGTCACCATTAGTAATAAACAATCCGACAAGCACTACCACCCACCACCCGTTTCGCCGTGGTTGTTCGTGAACCAAGTGAGTTCGCTCCTACGCCCTATTCAGGGCGTGCAAGACGCGTTTACGGCTGCAGCTTGGAGCCAGCCGGCCCGCGATCCCTTCATTCAGTTTTGACGAACGCCTTGCCGTCCCAGATGAACCAAGCTGGGAGCGGCTCGGGAGCAGGCATGTTATTTGCGCCAGGGTGGTGGGTGGCGGAAAGAGCGATTCTCATTTCCCCGTCGTGGCCCAAGAAGTAAAAGTATTCCTGGCTTCCATTTGGCGGAAAAACGTTCTGCCATCCCCAAGGGTCACGCCAGACAAAGATGTCCAGGTGCCCCCCTAGCTAGCAGGTTGCGGAAAAACTATCTGGGCATGTTTTGGAAGGGCGGGGCTTTCAGAGTCTGTGTGGGAACTCGTACCGCCAAGCTCGTTTTTTGTAGTGTAAGCACGCATCCGTTGGCAATGACTCCGTTCGACCTTTCACAAACTCGATCTTCGCTCGGCCCGGTCCAACCGCCGGGGTTAGGTCCCCAGCGCCTCCGGAACGCTGTTCCACATCCTCGTCAAGTTGAAGGCGGTGGTGGCCAGGGCAATTTCCACGGCCACTTTCTCCAGGCCCCGCCGTCGAAATTGCCTCATCCCGCGTTGCTCTTTCAGCACTCCCAAGACCGGTTCAATCAAGCCTTGCCGTCGTGCGTAGACCGCTCGTCTCGCCGCGCTGCGCAACTTCCGCCGCATCGCCCGATGACTTGCCTCCGGCGCTCGACCCTTCAGGCGCCCGCCCCGATTCATCACCCGCGCCAAATTCGAATCCGGCACGTAAGCGTCGATCTTCTCCGCCGCCAAACTTTTCAACGAGTCCAGCGAGAAAAATCCGCTATCCTCGGTGGGCTCTTGGCTGACCCGCTGCTCCACGATCAGGTGGTCTTCGCTGGCTGCCAGGGTCACCGTGTAGCCCAGCACAAATCCTTTCCGTGCTTTCAGAAAGCGGCTCTCCGGATCGGTGCGCGAGCGTCGGTTCAAACCGCTCTTCTTCAATTGCTCCAGCCGCGCCGGAATTTCCCCCAGGATCTTCTCCAGCCGCACGCGCTCCTTCTCCGCCAGTTCCAATCCCGGCCGCTCGTTGGGGTCCTCGGCCTCGCAGGCTCGCTGCCAATGGCGAATCTGGCGGCGAATCTGGGCCCGCTCCGCCCGCAACTTCTCGGCGGTATCGACCCGATCCGGCGAGGCGTTGGCTTTCACGCGGGTCGAGTCCAGGGCCACATGGCCCAGGCGTGCCCGCCCCGCCCGGCGCGCCAGTTCCACCACTTGGGTGAACAGGTCGTTCAACGCCTTGGGATGCCGCTGGCGAAACGCGTTCAGGGTCCAGAAGTCCGGCTGGGCTCCGCCCGCCAGGTAACGGAATCCCAGGTCCTCGCGCACCCGTTGCTCCAACCGCCGCGAACTGGTGATCCCCAGGGCGTAGGCGTACAGCCAGACTCCGACCATCAGGGCGGGGTGGTAGCCGGGTTGCCCTTCCTCCCCGTAATCGGCGAGGAAGGCGCTCAAATCCAAATGCTCCACCGCCCGGCGGATGAAGAGACACAGGTGCTGCTCGTCCAGTACATCCGCGACGCGGGGCGGCAGCAAATAGGCTTGCTCAGGATTGTAGGCTCGAAATTTCATATCGGAACACCTCCACTGGTATTATCGCCGAGGTGTCAAGGGGTCACTTACAGGGTTGAGTTCTCACACAGACTCTTCAGCCGGTTATAACGCCTCGCCCTTTTCAAACGGAAATACCCGCTGCATGGTAATAATCAACGAACCTTAGTTACAGTACACTGGTCTGGCAAGTCTTCCCGACACTGACCTGTGCAGAAGACCCTTCTAATGCATAACGGCGCGATGAGGTCTTTGGATTTTCTTATGGAATTTTGGATTGACTTGCCGCCGGACCTTGGGCGCGGCGACTCTAAACTTTCTATTTTGGAGGACAATTGGCAACTCAACTACAGGCGCTTCCACCGGATCCAACAACAATCTTTGAGGCCCTGAACTCTTACCAGCGCAGCGCCGCCTTGAAAGCCGCGATTGAGCTTGAAGTCTTCACCGGCATCGGCGAAGGGAAAGCTGATGTTGAGTCTCTCGCGATGCGCTGCCAGGCCACGGAGCGCGGAATCCGCATTCTGTGCGACTACCTCACCATCCAAGGCTTTCTGAGCAAAGAAGACCATCGATATTCGCTCACGCCGACGTCTGCGGCCTTCCTGGACCGCCGCTCGCCCAAATATCTCGGCACCATCGCGCGCTTCCTGGATTCGCCTGCGCACATCGCACGCCTTCAGAACCTCGCCTCGGTCGTTCGGGGCGAGGGTTCGTTGATCCACGAAGACGGATCGTCTGATGAGGGCAACACCGAGTGGATCGAGTTCGCGCGCTCCATGGCGCCTATGATGGCGCTGCCTGCGGAGCTCGTTGCGGAGCGGGTGGGCGCAAGCGCGGGCGTACCCTGGAGAGTGTTGGATATCGCCGCCGGCCACGGCCTGTACGGCATCGCCGTGGCGCGGCTCAATCCCAATGCTGAAATCGTCGCCGTCGACTGGCCTCAGGTGCTTGAGGTAGCCCGCGAGAACGCCGAGAAAGCCGGCGTCTCCGCCCGTCACCGCCTCCTGCCCGGGAGCGCCTTTGACGTGGACTTCGGCGATGGCTACGACCTCGTCCTGCTCACCAATTTCCTCCATCACTTCGACCGGCACACCAACGAGAAGCTGCTGGCAAAGGTTCATCGCGCGCTGAGACCCGGCGGGCGAGCGGTCACGCTGGAATTCGTGCCCAATGCGGATCGTGTGAGCCCTCCCACTGCCGCCGCCTTCAGTCTTATTATGCTGAGCAACACCAAGGCCGGCGATGCCTACACCTTCACCGAACTGGAAGAGATGTTCCGCAACGCCGGTTTTACGCAAAGTGAGCTGCACCCGCTGCCGCCGACGCTGCAATCAGTGGTGATTTCGTACAAGCAGAGGGGGTGAAGCGAGCCGGGTAGCCGGGTAGCGCAGACGTCGCTT
>JASHYZ010000048.1 GCA_030042795.1 Terriglobia bacterium
GAGGCTGGGCTGGGCGGCGCCGCCGAAGGGCGATGAGGTGACACGCCATATCCAGGCCAGCGTTATTGTGCGTACGTTCGACGAATCAATCTGAGTCAGCGGGCTGTAACGGCGGCCGGAGTAGTCGCCATTATAAGTAGGCCAAGTATCCGTGGGCTGCTTCAGCAAGGCGACCGGATCAAGCCCCTGCGCTCCAAGTAGGGCCGCCAGGGCGAACAACGAGACTGCCGGCAATGAAACACGCAGCTTCATTTCAAGGTCTCCAGATAAGCGAGCAGGTCATGCATTTCAGTATCGGTGATGGTGTTCACCAATTCTTTGTGCGCTTCGAGCGGATCACGAAGCTCAATCTTGACGCCATCCGCGGGTAGCGAGCGAAACCAACCGGAGCTGTCTTTCAGCGCAATGTTAAACGGGTCTTGGGAAACCAGCGTACCCGAGATTGTCTCTCCTGAAGGCAGTGTCACCGTGACTTGGGTGGGCTTGGCGGGAGGTCCTCCAAAGCCCGGGAACGACGGACCGGGATAAACGAGCCGGGCTTGCAGGTCCGGCGGCTGGAACTTGTTCGCGATTCCGGCCAGATCGCCTGTGACGGAATGACAGGAATTACACTTGCCCGCGCCGTTGAAATAGGCCCCGCCCGCCTGAGCATTGCCGGTGACCACCTCGTGAAAGCTGTAAGCAAATCGATTGGCGGCCGCGCGGATTTGCGAGTGCAGGAAAGCGGAAATATCGGCAATCTGCGGGCCGGTTAAGCTCGCGAACGCGGGCATTCCCTTGCCCGGCCGGCCGTCGTGAACGACACGGCCCATCAGGTCGCCGCCGTTATCACGAATCACCAAGGCGGACGCCACCAGGTCAGGGCCGCTTTTGCCGGTGCCGTCAGGCCCATGACAAAAGCCGCAAGTGGGGGCAAAAAGCTTCTGGCCGCGCTCCACGGCGGCGGGATCAGGGGCCGGGCCCGGTGTGAAGATGCGGGCGGCCATCTCTGCAAAACCGGGACGCCGGCCCGGCGTCTGCGGCTGCTGCCCCCCCGTCTGGCCGGCAGTTTGGCGCGTGGGCGCAGGGGATGGCGGGGGAGCTTGCGGCTCTTGAGCGCTCAATGCCCCTGCCAAGAGCAGGGCGGATAGTGCCGACAATGCGATGAAGATTCTCACTCGATGCATGACTCTCCGGACCTCTGAAAGCGAACCCACGTGCCAGCGTTGAGGCATACAGCGACTTTAGAATTACAAGTTTCACGCCAAGGCGCAAAGCCGGTGTCACGCGTTTAGAGACGTCGAATTTGAAGATCGGGGTTCGGTTTTCGGGATTCGGTCGTGATAGGTCGCGCGCGCCTGCCCCATTCACTAGTGGCCGCCACTCGGCCTGACTGGGAAAAACGAACACCGAAAGCCGAAAACCGAACCCCGATCTCTGCCTTGGCGCCTTGGCCTGAAACCTCCCCGCTCACACCCTCAGGTTGCGCAGATAGTCGCAATCGATTTTGATCGCTTCAAACACCGGAGCATCCGGGAACGCCTCCTGCTCCACGAAGTAGTGCGTTATGTGGCCGCGCTTCGCCGCCTCGAAAATCGGTTTGTAATCAATCTTGCCCCGGCCAAGCTCGGTGGCGCTCGCTCCGGCAAGGGACGTCGTGGGCTTGGAGAGGTCTCGTTCATCCTTGACGTGCAACATGCTGTAGCGCGTGGGATACTTGCGCAGATAAGCCGCAGGGTCGTGACCCGCCACCGACATCCATCCGCAGTCAAGCTCAAGGGTAACGAGATCAGGCCGCGTCTCGCGCAGAATCTCATCGTAGCCCATAACACCGCCAAACCGTTTGAACTCCAGGTCGTGATTGTGATAGCCGAACTGAATGCCAGCCTTCTTGGTTTGCTCGCCGATTTTGTTGAACTGCTCCGCGTTCCACTTCCAGTCGTCAAGCGTCAGTCCGTTCGCCAGCGCCATGGCCAGCGCCATCGGATTATTGCCGGCCGCTTTGAACCGCGAGGGATCGGCAACCCACGGGAAAGCGCAAATCATATACTGGAGTCCGAGTTCCTTCGCGTAGTTGATTTTCTCGTCCAACCCGCTCATCAACTCCACCAAGGGGTAATGGGCGCTCGGGCATGTCAAACCGGCGGCGTCGAGGGATTTCCGCACCTCAGCAGCAGTGCGGTTGTAAAACCCGGCCATTTCCACTTCCTGATAGCCGGCCGCGGCCACTTGCTTCAAGGTGCCGTCAAAGTCCTTCTGGAGTTGCTCCCGCACGGTGTAAAGCTGAAGCCCGATCGGCAGACCCAGCGGGTTTGCGCTACCAATTCCCGGCCAATTAGCGAATGAGGCGAATGCGCCTGCGCCCGCCGCGGCGGTACGAAGAAAAGTGCGTCGCGAGTACGTATTAGAAGACATTATATTGGACCTCCTCACCAGAATATTCCTCGCCGTTTCCAGTGAAGCCAAGGTGTCTTGCGCAAGTGAGCAATTCTATACCGGAATAGGCCTTCCCCCTGGAAAACCTTTTAGCAGTTCGTTGAAAAACCGTGCGGAACTGTGTCATTCCGACGCCGAGAGTTGCGAGGCGGAGGAATCTCGCTTTGAAACTAAAGGAAATACGAGATTCCTCGTCGCCTCGGGCTCCTCGGAATGACAGTTTGGACGAGTTTCAACGAACTGTTAGGGTGGCAGCGACTCAGCCTGACGTACAGTCGCCTTTAGGTTGCCAGTGCACAGCAGGCAGGGCAGGTTAGCGAGGCTTGCGCTGAAAGTCCAGCGCTCCCCTTTCTATAGCAGATGTAACCCAGAGAGTAAATAGATTGGAGCGAGCCAGCTAGAGTATACTGTTTGAGTCTTTTCTACACATCAAATTAGGAAACTTGATGAAACATTCAAAGCGAGTTGCTCGGTTTCTGCTGGCATTTGCACTTTCGAGTTCTGTTTCTTTGTGGGCGCAAGGCACGTTCGTCTACAGCAATGACAACGTGGCTGGAGCCAACACGGTCTCCGGCTTTTCGGTAAGCTCGAACGGCGCCCTGACGCTGATGTCGGGTTTTCCGCTTTCAACCGGGGGAACCGGAACAGGCGGCGGTCTGTTCGTGGGCGCCCGCATTCTGGCGAGCCCGTTGGGTGGCTTTCTCTACGTTGCTAACGGAGGGAGCGGCAACGTTAGCGTCTTCTCAATCGATTCCAGCAGTGGTAGCCTCACGGCGGTTGCAGGATCGCCTTTCGCCACAGCCACTCCGCCTGGCAGTCCCCAGGATCTACTGCTGGCCGTGACGCCTGACAACAAGTTCCTGTTCGCGGCCGAAGTCGTACAACAGCAGCTTACCGTCTTCAGCATAGCGTCCGGCGGCGCCTTGACCGTTGTGGCAGGCTCTCCTATTTCCCTTCCGGCCAGCGTCAACCCAGCCGGGATGAAGGTGACTCCCGATGGCAAGTTTCTGACCGTGGCTGAGACCGATCTCTCGGGTAACCCTCCGATACAACAGATCGCCATGTACAGCATCGGATCAGACGGCGCCCTGACGGCAGTGTCGGGCTCTCCGTTCTCAACCGCGCCGGATGGCCCCGTCAACGTGGACTTCAACTGCGGCGCAACCACCCTTTTCGCCTTCGAAGAGAATAGCTCGCAAAGCCAGGTCGGCGTCTTCAGCATTGCCGCCAGCGGGTCTTTGTCTCAGATTTCGGGGTCTCCCTTTACATTCAATTCGGGCGAGGGGTCCGACGGCGGTGTTCTGAGCCCGAATGGCCAGACGCTATTCGTCAGTAATCAGCTTTCCGGCACCGTTACAGCTCTGACGGTGGCTCCGGGCGGCGCTCTCTCGCTGGTTTCCGGCTCGCCCTTCGCCGCCAACGTGGGCTCATGCACTTTGAGCGGCACCGGCACTTGCCCGGCCGGCATGGCCATGAACTCGGCGGGGACGCTCCTTTTCGTTGCTTCGATCTCCGACAAAATTGCCGCCTTCAGCGCAGGGACCGACGGCGTCCTGACAGCAGTATCGGGTTCTCCTTTTTCCAGCGGCGAGACGGGTTCATTCGCGAATTCTCTTGCAGTTTCGCCGCCGCAGGCTTGCGGGGCGACCGCCAACTTGAACCCCGCCAGCGTCTCCTTTGGAGACCAGCTTCTGGGGACTACAAGTGCCACCCAAACCGTAACTCTCTACAATCCAAACCCCGTGTACGCGCTCAACGTCAGCAGCATCACGCTCACTGGAACCAACGCCACCGACTTCTCGCTGCTGAGCTCAGGCTCTTGCCCTACTACCGGCGGTACGGTAACGACTGGGGGCTCCTGCACTGTAGACGTCGCCTTTACGCCTTCGACCGGAGGCAGCCTCAGCGCAACCGTGAGCATAGCGGACAACGCCGTGGGAAGCCCCCAGTCCATCAGCCTGACTGGCACCGGGACGGAGCCGGTGGTGAGCCTCTCTCCAACCAGTTTGCCGGCCTTTGCCAATCAGGCAGTTGGGACCACGAGCGCCGCACAAACTATTACTTTGAGCAACACGGGCACGGCGCCTCTCTCCATCACCAGCGTCAGCATCTCGGGAGCCAATGGCGGAGATTTTGCGCAAACAAACAATTGCGGCAGCTCCGTGGCAGCGGCGGGAAGCTGCACCCTGAATGTGACTTTCACGCCGCAGGCTATCAACTCTCGAACCGCCACGCTCACCATCACGGACAACACTGGCAA
>JASHYZ010000546.1 GCA_030042795.1 Terriglobia bacterium
GCGCAGCGCATTGTTTGGGCCCGGCGAGGTGCTTGGTCGCTACGTAAAGGTGAACGACCAGTGGTTCCATGTGATCGGCGTTGTCGGGCCGCAACTGAGCGCGGGAACCGAAGTCTCGGGGCTGCCCAGCGAGGACCTGAACAACCTCATTTACGTTCCCCTCAATGCTGCGATCTTCCGCCTGGAGGACAATTACAGCAGCATGCGGGACGAGATTGACGGAATATACTTGCGTCTCGGTGCTTCCGTCGATAGTGTCGCCGCCGCCAGTTTGGTGCGAGGCATTCTGGACGCCTCGCACCGTCACGCCGGGGACTTCAGCGTGATTGTCCCGGCCGAACTCCTGGCCGAGCAGCGCCGCACAGAGCGCCTCTTCAGCGTGGTCATGGTGGCTATTGCTTCCATCTCGCTGCTCGTGGGAGGCATCGGCATCATGAACATCATGCTGGCCAGCATCCTGGAGCGCACCCGTGAGATCGGCGTGCGCCGCGCGGTTGGGGCGCGGCGCAGCGACATCATCCGGCAGTTCGTGCTGGAGGCGGTCATGATTTCGTTTGTAGGCGGTCTGCTCGGCATCGCGTTTGGTTTCGGAATGTCCAGGCTCATCGCCGTGCTTGCCGGCTGGTCCACCATCGTGACAGCTTCCTCAATTCTGCTGGCCTTTTTTGTCTCGGTTTCGGTGGGCCTGATTTTTGGAACTTATCCGGCGGTGAAAGCCGCGCGCCTCGACCCCGTTGAGGCGATTCACTACGAGTGAGAAGCGTTGCGAACTGCTCCGCCGCTTCCCACATCACGCGCATTTTGGGGGATCCATGTCGAAACAAAGCTACCGCAGAAATCCGTTTTTCGCGCTGGTGGTCATCTCGGCCGCAGCCCTTGTGTGCCGGGCTGGTGATAGCCCCAGTCGCGCGCAAGCGAACGTCGCAGGCTCCTTGCCTCCGCCTTCGGCTCTGCGCGACCACGTGGTGAATGGAAAACTGCGGCTGACCCTTGAAGACGCCATCCAGCTCACGCTACTCAACAATACGGACGTACGCCTGGCACGGACGCCCGTGGATCAGGCGCGCTACAGAATCATGGGAGCTTATGCCCCATTCGATCCCCTGCTGACGGGAAACGGTCTCGACCAGCGCAGTCTTTCACAGGCTACGAATGAGCTGCAAGGCGTCGGCGTCACGAGTCTGGGCGCCACGACAAGCTCGGTGGGCAATCAAACGCTGAACCAGTTGAACCAACAGGCGGCGGTAACCTACACCCAGACTTTTGAAACCGGAACCGTGCTCTCCACCTCCTTCAGCGGCAGCAAAGGCGACACGAATAACGACTTCTACTTCATCAATCCGTATCTCACGGCGGGCTTGGTCTTTCAGGTTACCCAACCTCTGTTGAGGAATCGCGGATTCTTCCCCAACATGGCGCCCATCCGTATCGCCCAGCGCGGTGCGCGCGCTTCCGAGGACACTTTTGAAGCCGAGGTTAGCACCTCGATTCAGCAGGCGATCGATCAATACTGGAATGTTGTTCAGGCGCGCGAGAGCCTGCGCGTGGCCGACGCGTCGCTGAAGCAGGCTCAGGCTACTTACGATCATGACAAGCGCTCGCTCGATCTCGGCGCGCTGCCGCCGCTCGACATTTATCGCTCGGAGTCGGAGGTCGCGCAGCGGCGCGTGGCGTCGATCCAAGCGGAGTATCAGCTCAAGCAGCAGGAAGACGCGTTCCGCCAGGTGATTGGCGCAGACCTTGATCCCTACGTCGAGGCCCTAGACCTCGACCTGGTGGAGGACCCCGCGCCGCTCGATCCGCTGTTTTCCATCGACGTTTCCACAGCGCAAGGGCTCGCCGAGCAGCATCGGCCCGAGTTCGCGGCCCTGCGCGAGCAGCTTGCCGCCGATGACATGAGCATTCGTCTGTCGCGAAACAGTCTCCTGCCGGACGTCGAGCTGCAAGGTATCTATAACGCGCAAGGCGTCGGCGGCACGCAATACAATCTCTCGGTCACGCCCGTGGTGGTGACGCCCGGAGGGTTCGGCGACGCGCTCAGTCAGTTGTTCCACTTCAGTTACCCGACTTATTCGGTGGGTCTGACCTTTAATTTTCCGATCCATAACCACGCCGCTCGCGCTGCGCTGGGCGAGGCGCGAGTCGCGAAGGCCAACGATCTTTACACGTTGCGAAGACAAGAGCAGACGGTGCAGCTCGATGTGCTGAATGCGGTCCACAGTCTCGAAGAAGCCAAGCTGTCGATCTCCGCCGCCAAGATCGCTCGAGATCTCGCTCAGAAAACTGTCGAGTCGGAGCAGCGCAAGTACGAACTGGGAACGGGAACGATCTTTCTGGTGTTAGAGGCGCAGACGGAGCTGGCCTCCACGGAGGTGAGCTTGGTGCAAGCTGAGATTGGTTATCAGATGGCGTTAGCCGCGGTCGATCACGCCACCGGAACCTTGCTGGAGCGGCATCACGTGCAGTTAGAGCAATCGGGCTTCAAGCAACCATAGGACGCTGGCTACCGTGGGATCATCGCGCAGCAGACGCTGGTGGTGACGGCTGGAGAGTGTCGCGGGATCAGACGCGCGAAGGTTTAGACCCTTTGCAGAAGCGCCTTCTCCAAGCAGGTTACGCACAGCCACGAAACCTTGCAGATTTACGGCTCTGTGGAGCGCCGGATCTGCGAAAGAATGAGAGTGATATTGTCCGGGCCTCCGCGATTGAGCGCGCGTTGGAGAAGCTCGCTGGCCCGAGTCGTCAGGCTCTCGGAGGAAAGCAGTGACGGCATCATCTCCTCTTCCGGCACCGGTTTATAGAGGCCGTCACAGCAAATCAGAAGGATGTCTTCAGGCTCGGTGACTATTTCGGTGAGCGCCACTTCAATCTCAGGCTGAGAACCGACGGCCTGGGTGAGCATGTCCTTGATGTGCCCTTCTAAGTGGGCGCTCTGTTCGGCGTCCACAAAGTTTCCCACCGTCTGGTCCAGAGTGAGCAGACGCAGCGTCTGCCTGCGAAGGAGATAGGCCCGTGAGTCACCCACCTGAGCAACGCATCCCTGGTTTCCTCTCAACAATGCAGCGGTTAGAGTTGTTCCCATGCCGGCGTATGCGGGTTGCTCTCGAGCAAGCTCATAGAGCGAGTGACTGACCGTCTCGACGGCCTGTTTGAGCGCGACGGCTGCCTGCTGAAAATCGGATTCGGATGAAATGGCCCTCTGGAACTCCTCCTCGAGACGTTCCAGGCACAGTCTGCTTGCCACTTCGCCATAGTTGTGCCCGCCCATCCCGTCCGCGACGGCCAGCAGCGCCCCGGAAGTGCTTAGGCTAAACTGACCCTCTGCGGCAGGTTGACAGAGGATGCGGCGCGAGGAATCCAGAATCAGATAGCTGTCTTCGTTGTTTTGGCGCTTGTGACCGACGTCCGTGCAAGCGGCCACCCAGAGGAGATTTGCGCTTGGGCCGGAGTTCACCGGTGGAGCGAGTGGCTCTTTGGCAGCTTCCAAGTTCAAGACGAAAGTCCCCTCTTTGCCCCTTCTTACCGTCTTAGTGCGGTTCACGGATTGTAACACACTAGGAGGGTCTTGCGGCCTATCTCCGGTAGCAGCAACCGGTTGTTATCTGAGTGCAGAACATAACCTTGAGTGCTATGCCACAGGCCGTGCAGCCCGCAGGGGCGTGTGTCTTGGATAGGTAGACGATGACTCGAATTGACCCCCCTGTCGAACTCGTGTCGCGGTATAATGACAGCCTTCGCAAACCCGAGGACGTTCTCAACCGGGCCGGAAGGCGCCTCTCTAGGTTTAGCGGATTCAACAACCGGACGGAGACGCACGAGTATACGCACGACTTCTCTAAGACTCGCGTTGACCGCTGACGCCTCGTGTGGCTTCTGGGCAGCCTGCTGGCCGGGCGGACTGAGTCTCGGCATTGCCAGGCTAAGACATCGAATCAGCGCCCGGGTAAGCTCCATCGAGGGCCGGCCCGTGATTAGAAGAGTTTCAGAGGGACTGGCAAAAGTAGCCCGCACCAGGCGGAAGGCCTAATACATATATTTCTTTGAGGAGAATATGGGTTTAAGGAAGCGTTTAATGCGCGGAATAACTCCAACCGTCTCAAGCCTCGCGATGCTGAACCTTGTCTCAGTTGGCGTCTTGTGGGCCGGACAAGCTGCGCGAGGTGAGCAGGCCGCGGCGGCGAGTTCAGGCGCACGGGCCTCGGCCGATGAATCGCACGGCGTAGAGCTCTCATCTATCGACAAGACCTGTAAGCCCTGCCAAGACTTCTATCATTTTGCGAACGGCGAGTGGCTGAAGAAGAATCCGGTGCCTCCGGCCTATCCAACGTGGAACAGCTTCAGTGAGCTTGTGGAGAAGAACCGCGAGCGCCTGCACCAGATCCTTGAGAAGGCCGCGGCGGACGCGAATGCTCTGCCGGGCTCGGCCGAGCAGAAGATCGGCGACTTCTACGCGAGCTGTATGGATGAGCATCAGGTGAACGAAGAGGGTCTTAAACCGCTGCGGCGGGAGCTTCAGCGCATCGACGCCGTCGAGAGCGTCCACGATGTTCAAGGCGAAATCTCGGTGCTGCAGCGTGTGGGCGCCAACGTCCTTTTCCGCTTCCACTCCACGCAGGACGCCAAGAACAGCTCGGATGTGATCGGTGGGATCGATCAAGGCGGATTGGGCCTGCCTGACCGCGATTACTACACCAAGACCGACGAGAGGTCCGCAAAAATACGTGAGCAATACGTAGCCCATGTCACCAAGATGTTCGAGCTGCTAGGTGACGACGCCGGCAAGGCGGCTGCCGAGGCCAAGGCTGTGATGTCGCTCGAGACCAAGCTGGCGGAGGCCTCTCTCACCCGAGTCGAGCGTCGCGATCCCGACAAGCTCTATCACAAAATGTCGCGGGCCGAGCTTCAGGAGTTGACGCCGAATTTCTCATGGGAAGGCTATTTCACTGGAATGGGCTATCCCTACATCAACACCCTCAACGTCGCGGTGCCCCAGTTCTTTGAGGCCGCCAGCGAGGACTTGCAAACGGTACCGGTGGATGACTGGAAGGCCTATCTCCGCTGGCATCTCGTGGATGCCACCGCCTCAGCTCTTCCGGATGCCTTTGTGGAGGAGGACTTCAATTTCAGAGGCCGTGTTCTGCAGGGAACCCAGGAATTGCTGCCGCGTTGGAAGCGGTGCGTGCAGGCGACGGACCGCGAGTTGGGCGAAGCGCTGGGTCAGATCTACGTGCAGCAATACTTTCCCCCGGAAGCCAAGGCCCGGGCGCAGGAAATGGTCAACAATCTCATCGCCGCCCTGCGCGATGACTTGCAGACGCTGCCCTGGATGAGCGAGGCCACGCGCCAGCAGGCGCTTGCGAAGTTGGCGGCCTTTACGCCGAAGATCGGGTATCCCGACAAGTGGAGGGACTACTCAAACTTCAGCCCGGACCGCGGGCCGTTCGTGACAAACTTGATGCGAGGCCGGCTCTTTGAATTCCAGCGCGACATCAACAAAATCGGGAAGCCTCTGGATCGCACCGAATGGGGCATGACGCCCCCCACCGTAAACGCCTACTACAGCCCGGAAAGAAACGAAATCGTTTTCCCCGCCGGTATCCTGCAGCCGCCATTCTTTGACCCCAAGGCGGACGACGCCTCAAACTACGGGGGAATCGGCGCGGTCATTGGCCATGAAATGACGCACGGTTTCGACGATGAGGGACGCAAGTTTGATGCTCAGGGTAACCTCCGCGACTGGTGGACGCCACAGGATGCAGAGAACTTCAAGGTGCGCGCCGATTGCGTTCAGAGGCAGTTTGACAACTACGTGGTGGAGGGCGACCTGCACGAGAACGGGAAGCTGGTGCTGGGCGAGAGCATTGCAGACCTTGGCGGCCTCACGATTGCGTACAATGCACTGGAAAAAGATCTCATGGGCAAGCCGCGTCCGACCATCGGCGGCTTTACGCCGGAGCAGCGCTTCTTCCTGGCTTACGGCCAGATCTGGGCGGCCAATGACCGGCCCGAGTACGAACGGCTGATGGCCAATACCAACCCGCACGCTCTCGACCGCTACCGCGGCATCGCGGCGCCGTCGAATATCCCCGCATTTGCGCAGGCCTTCGACTGCAAGCCGGGAGATGACATGGTTCGTCCGCCGGAAATCCGGTGCCGGATCTGGTAACGGGTACTGATGTCATTTGAACGCCCCTTGACACAGTCATTCCCGCTTTCGCGGGAATGACTGCCCTTCAGGGGGTTCCACCCGGCAAATTACACCAGTACCTGGTAACGCTAAAGTCGGCGAAACGTACAGATTTGTTGTACACTCTTAAGGGAGCTTAAATATGGCTGTCGAGACCACCTATAGCCATCTGCGCGCCAACTTGGCTTCTGTCCTGAATAGGGTGGTTGACGATCAGGAAGTCGTGATTGTCCGTCGCCGCGACGCCGAAGATGTCGCTTTGGTGCCTGCCGGCGAATTGGCAGGCCTCATGGAGACGGCTCACTTGCTGCGTTCTCCTAAGAACGCGCGCCTACTGCTTGCAGCCCTGCGACGCTCAAAACGTGGTCAAGGGAAGCCTGAGACCGTCAGCAAACTGCGGCGGGAGATGGGGCTTGGCTGATGATCGCGAAGCTTTCTTCGACCTGCAGTTTCGCCGTGATCTGCGGTTGAGACAGACAGGAAGATTACCGTTCTCGATCTGTTTGAAGCCGTTCTCCGTAATCCCCTCAGCGGCATCGGCAAGCCAGAGTCCCTCCGGTTTGAGTTGGCCGGCTGCTGGTCTCGTAAGGATCACGCAAGAGCACCGCTTGGTCTATCGCATTAACCAAAGCCGAATTAGCTTTCTCCAGGCCCGGTACCACTATTAATCAAGACCGCCAGCCCGTGGTGGCGTAAGGTCCCCGACAATGAACCAATAGCACAGCA
>JASHYZ010000547.1 GCA_030042795.1 Terriglobia bacterium
CTTTCCAGGATGGGCCGCGCCGAGCAAAACCGTCAGAGCGGGCAGTAAAAGTGCGCCAGCAACCAGCGCGTAGAATCGATATCGCTTTCGGAATTTACTCTCAGTCCGATTTCGTCCCAATTCACCTCTCCCGAGTTGGCTTCTTCCCATGATACGCCAGCCGGAAAAGTGTGGCATCAATTCGTGGAGCGTTCTCGAAAAATTCTTCGAGTCTTTTGAACCGCGAGCGCGGCTTCGTCCCTGATCGTCGAGAGCAACTAACTGTGGCTGCTGGATTTCTTTATTGTTAAAAAAAGTTGACAGAATGGTTGGCAGACGCCACTCGATATGTGTTATGTTAGGCGCCGATGAGGGGCAGCGAAGCACGAACGGTCGCCGCAGTTTTCAGCAAAGGGTGAACATACGTAGGTTGACCGGGATCAATTCCGGCCGCCGTGCCGGGGGCGGGCGCGGTTCGCAGGCAGTTTTATTGTCTTTTTCAGAACCCCAAACGCCGCCGGAGTGGTCACTCCGGTTTTAAGAGGGCACTATGAATGCCTGGCAAGACGTGCTCAGCTACCTCAAAGAGAAAGTCAACCCGCAGAGCTTCCAGACGTGGCTGCGCCCTACGCGTCTCACCCAGGCTTCCGGAACAACGCTCCTGGTGCAGGTGCCCAACCGTGAATTCCAGGAATGGATTCAGGAGAATTACGGCGCTCTGGTTCGCGAGGCCCTGGAGCAGCTTGACTTGCCGTACCGCGAAGTGCGGTACGTCTTTTCGGAAAACGGACCCCGGTTCGCCGCGATCTCGCCCCGGCCGCAGCAGGGCAAACTCGACTTCGAGTCTGCTTCGCATCAGTTGAATCCGCGATACACGTTTGAGAGCTTTGTGGTGGGCTCGTGCAACCAGTTTGCGCACGCGGCGGCCCGGGCGGTGGCCCAGGCTCCCTCCAAGGCTTACAATCCTCTGTTTCTCTACGGGGGAGTCGGGCTGGGCAAAACGCATCTGATGCAGGCGATCGGACACTCCATCAAGCATCAGCAGCGTGAGGCGCGCTTAGCCTACGTTTCCTGTGAGCAGTTCACTAACGAAGTCATCAACTCCTTGCGGTACGACCGCATGGTGACCTTCCGCGATAAGTATCGCAACGTGGACGTGCTGCTGATGGATGATATCGAGTTCCTGGCGGGCAAAGAGCGGACCCAGGAGGAATTCTTCCACACCTTCAACGCCCTTTATGAAGCCCAGAAGCAGGTGGTGATCTCGAGCGATTGCCCGGCCCGTGAAATCCCGGGCGTGGAGGAGCGCTTGCGCTCACGGTTCGCTTGGGGACTCACCGCTGACCTTCAATCTCCCGACGTTGAAACGAAACTGGCGATTCTTGCCAAGAAGGCGGAGATGCACCATGTCACTCTGCCGCCCTTAGTGGCCGAGTTTGTAGCCACCAAGATCAAGGCGAACATTCGCGATCTCGAGGGTGCGCTGACGCGCCTGATTGCTTATTCCTCGCTCACCGGAGCCCAGATCGACATCAACATGGCGCACCAGGCCCTTAAGAACATTGTGAACCTCGACGACCGCCGGGTGACGATTGAACATATCCAGCGCATGGTGTGCCACGAATATACTCTGACGCTCAGCCAGCTCAAGTCTAAGAACAACAGCCCTGCCATCGCCCGCCCTCGGCAGGTGGCGATGTACCTCGCCAAGAACCTCACCCCTGCATCTTTGCCGCAGATTGGCAGAGAATTTGGAGGCAAACATCACACCACCGTGCTGCATTCCGTTCGGAAAATCGAGAAAGAACGGGGCGGAGACCGGGATTTAGACAAACTTATCAACAAGCTTACTGACGGTCTGAAGTCAGCTTAAGTAACTTTTCCAATTGGGCGGGATTTAATAAACTGTGCAGAGGAGAAGCGCAGTAGCGCTTCCGGAGTAATCCACTAAAGCTGGCGTTTGCTATTCACAGGACGGCGCGCAGCGAGACCATACAGGCGTTAGTTTCAAAGAAATTTCCAGAAATTCACAGCACCTACGATTAGAATTACTTATAGATAAGAGAGCTTACTTATGGAGTTTTCCGTAAAGAAGTCGGACCTACTGAAAGAACTAGATCTCGCCCAAGGAGTGGTGGAGAAGAAGGCAACCATTCCCATTCTCTCCAACCTCTTGCTCGAGGCTGAGGCGGACTGGATTCGCCTGAGCGCCACCGATCTTGAGCTGGGTATCTATGCCAAGTTCGCAGCAAAGGTTAAGAAACAGGGCGCGGGCACAATTCCGGCGCGGCGCCTGGTTGAAATTATCCGTTCCCTGCCCGAAGCCGAGGTTCGGCTAAAGATGCTCGAAAACCACTGGTTCCAACTGACCTGTGAGAGGTCTTCTTTCAAACTTGTAGGCATGGCTCGGGACAATTATCCTTCTCTTCCTGCCATACCGGGTTCCTTGGCTTCGATTCCGGCGGGAGCGCTGGCCACCGTGATCCGGCGCACTTCGTTTGCGGTTTCGAGTGAGGAATCGCGGTACACCTTGAATGGCGCCCTGCTGCTGCTAAAGCCGGAGACTCTGGCGATGGTGGCAACCGACGGCCACCGCCTGGCGCTGGCTGAAGCCGACGTGAAAGTGGGAGGAGTAAGCAACGAACTTCGGATCTTAGTTCCCCGAAAGGCGATGGGTGAGCTTGAGAAACTACTAGGTGGGGCCAGCGATGACACTGCGGTGGAGTTTTCCAAGGACGACAGCCACCTGTTCTTCTCGGTTGGAGATCGCGTGCTGATCGCGCGCCTGCTCACTGGGCAATTCCCGAATTACGAAGCCGTTCTGCCCAAGGAGACGCCGCGGGTGGCGGAGCTGGAGAAGGATGTATTGGGTTCGGCGTTGCGCCGCGTCGCCCTGCTGGCGGACGAGCGTTCGCACGCCATCAAGCTGCAACTCGACAAGGGACGCCTCGATCTTTCTTCGACCAGCGGCGAGTATGGCGAAGCGCAGGAATCAATCGACACCAATTATCAGGATGTCGCCATGGAGATCGGCTTCAACTACCAATACTTACTTGATTTTCTGAGTGTCTTGGGCGACGGCGCGAGAATCAGGCTGGAGCTTCAGGATGAGCAGAGCGCCGGCCA
>JASHYZ010000548.1 GCA_030042795.1 Terriglobia bacterium
CCTCGTCTCCAAACTGGAGGCGGAACTCGTTCACCGTCATAATGCGTTTTCTCTTCAAGCGATGGGTAGTGTTCATGGCCCCACTATATCGCCTTTTGTTCGCCTGGTCAAGCTTGATATTCATCTTTTGGAGTTTCCTCTCCCGTTCATTTGGCATTCCCCAGGTCGTCTCCCTGGCCGGGTTGCAAGCGTGAAACGTACGCCGCGGTCACCAGAACGACGATGCAACATCGCCCGAGCGCCGCTGACGAAGTCAGCCGCCGTCGAATTATTAGGCTCGTAGCACGTGCCATGAACACAAGAGGATTTGCGATGTGGATGATCAGTATCAGTTCGAATCATCGCCAGAACCACGTCAGCGCAATATACTAAGTAGATACCACAGCTTATCCACAAGATCAACAGAAATCGTTGGGACATGTGTGGTAGGGGATCAATTTGAAGTAGGGGCGGCCCGTGTGGCCGCCCAAGTAACAGCACTGCCTTGAAATACAAAGCCCGCCCCTACTTCAAGCTGAGACACTACTATGCGTAGGTTTGCCTTGACGGCGTCGCGGCCGGAAGTTACTCTTGGTAAGTACGGCCTTGGCGACAATAACGACAGGAGATTAGCGCTTTGAAGCGAACGTTCCAACCCAACCGCAGACGGCGGTCAAAAACACACGGCTTTCGAATCCGCATGCGCACTCCCGGCGGTCGCAATACGCTCCGGCGCCGGCGCCAAAAAGGCCGGCATCGTTTGACTCCGTGAGCGCCGGTCGTCGGTTACACTCATTTCCCAAGAAACTCCGGCTGCTCAGGCGTAACGAGTTCAGGCGGGTCTATCAAGAAGGAAGGCGCCGGAGTGCGCCACTATGCGTGGTGTTCTTTCGATCAAACGGGCTCGCGGAGAGCCGCCTGGGCCTTACCGTGCCGGCCTCCGTGGGCAGCGCGGTGCTGCGCAACCGGGTGAAGCGTCGGGTGCGGGAAGTGTTCCGGCTGAATCAACACTCGATCCCGGCCGGCTGGGATATCGTGGTGAATCCTCGCAGAGATGCGGCCAAGGTACCGTTTGCGACGCTCTGTCGCGAGTTGATGCGGCTGTTTCCCGGGCACGCTTCTCTGCCTCCGGAGCCGGCGCAGGCCAGCGGTCTGCCCAAGGATTTCTGAAGACGGTGGTGCTTGCTCTGCTGGGTTTCTACCGATCCACCCTTTCTCCGGCTATTCCTTCTTCCTGCCGCTTTTATCCCACGTGCTCGACCTATGCGTACGAAGCAGTGTCACAGTGGGGCGTGCGGGGCGGGATGTGGCTGGCGCTTCAAAGGGTGGCTCGCTGCCGGCCGTTCGGCAGCTTTGGCTATGATCCCGTGCCTCAATGCGAAACAGTTCGGAGTTCGTAGTTCGTGGTTCGTAGTGCGTGGCTTGCGGCAAACCCTGGGTTCGGTTCAACCACGAACGACGAACTTCGAACGACGCGCACCGAGTACTGAGCTCTGTTCGACATTCTTATTTGTACGACTACGCTGGGAGTCGAGAATCTTCTTTGAATTCTGACGAAACCAAACGGCTGATTCTGGCCTTCGGCATCATGATTGTGATCCTGGCGCTATGGCGCCCGATCGTGTCCAGGTATCTGAAGGAGCCTGAGCCTTCGCCGGAGGCCACCCCTGCTGCGGGCAGTGATCAAAGCTCGCCAAATCAAACTTCTGCCGCAAGCTCTCCTACCCCGGCCTCCTCGGCGGTTCCAGCACCGAAACCGGCCCCAGCGCTTTCTGCCCGGCCCATTGAGGGTAAGCAGGCCGAAGACATCGTGGTGGAGAACGATCTCTACAAAATAACTTTCTCCACCCAAGGCGCCGTCATCAAGAGCTGGATCCTGAAGAAATACCGTGACGCTGACGAAAAGCCCCTTGACTTGGTAAACCAACCCGCCGGGGCGCAGTTGGGTTTTCCGATGGCGATCACGTTGCCGGACTCGGTGTTGGCGAGCAAGCTGAATCAAGCTCTTTACCTTGCCGAACCTTCCGGCGGAGCGCCGCCGAATCACCAGGCCATCCGCGCGCCGGCCAAGCTGCACTTGACTTACAGCGACGGCGAAACCGAAATCGACAAAGTATTCAGCTTCCCCAGTTCAGATACCTATCAAGTGGGTATCCAGGTGAGCGCCCGCAACGCGCAGAGCTACCTGCCGGCGGGTGTCCTCTGGCCTGGCGGTTTCGGCGACTCGTCGTCAGCCCTGGCGATGGCTCAACGCGAGGCTGTTTATTGCGTGAACGGCGACGTCACCAAAATTAAGGAAAGCAAGCTAAAGTCCCTCGAGTCTATTCCGGGCCCAATCTCTTACGCAGGTCTCGAGGACCTCTACTTCGTGGATATTTTTCTGCCTGGTTCTCCCGACGCTGTGTTCCGCATTAGCCGGCGTTCCTGGACTCCTTCCAACTTCACGGGAAAGACTCCGCCGGAGCCTTTCCAGGCGGAACTCGCCATGCCCGGCGGGCAACCTCTCGAATTTGGGTTGTTCGTGGCGCCCAAGGATCTCGACTTGTTGAAATCAATGAGCCCGCCACTCGATAATTTGGTGGAGTTTGGTTTTTTTGGCGTGGTCGCCAAACCTCTTTTTCTTGTCCTGCGCTATATCTACGAGCACTGGATTCACAACTATGGATGGGCGATCATCGTTCTGACCGTCGTCAT
>JASHYZ010000049.1 GCA_030042795.1 Terriglobia bacterium
AGGTCATGCAATCGCTGGTTCCGAAGTATTTTGAGGAGAGCATTCGCGACCAGAATTTCGTGATCGCCGGCGAGCCCCGTTTCGAAGACCTTCAGTTTGAGGACGGGCAGCCGATCCGGGCCAAGGTGACGTTCGAGGTTTACCCGGAAGTGGAACTGAAAGACTATAAGGGCTTGGAAGTGGAAGAGGAATCCGCCGAAGTTACCGCAAGTGACATCGACGAAGCTATTGAGCGGCTCCGTCAAAACGCCGCCACCTTTGAGGTGATAGAGGATCGTCCGGCGGCTGACGACGATTACGTAATGGTGAGTTATCAAGGTGAAGACCTCATGGATTCCACTTCTGAGCCGATTGAGGTTAGAGAAGGGCTGATTCACTTGGGGGGCAAGGGGACGGTGCCGGCCTTTACGGAAAACCTTCGCGGCAGCCGGCCCGGTGACGTTCGCGAATTTGAGATCAACTACCCGGATGACTTTCCCGGCAAACGCTTGGCGGGCAAGCGCGTGCGGTACCGCGTTGAGGTCCAGAGCATCAAACAGAAGGTGTTACCTCCGGTTGATGATGAACTCGCTAAGTCTGTGAGTGAGTTCTCGACGCTCGCCGAGCTGCAAGAGAACGTCCGCAAGGACCTGGAGCGCAAGAAGCAGAGTGGCGCAAAAGAGTCGGCGCGCCGCAAGCTTTTCGACAAGCTGACAGACAGCTACGATTTCCCGGTGCCGGAAACTCTGGTGGAAGTCCAGCTCCGCCGCAAGCTGGAGCGTGCAGCGGCCGGGATGGCGGCGCAGGGCGTTGACCCACGCACCTTAGAGATCGACTGGCGAGGGCTGCGCGATGAAATGAGGGCGGATGCTGAGCGCGAAGTGCGCGGCACCTTGGTTCTGCGGAAAATTGCCGCCGCCGAGAACATCGATGTCTCCGAAGAGGAGGTCGATGAAGCCGTCCGCGAGTTGGCACAAGAGGTGCAAGAGACTCCGGCCGCTCTCAAGACCCGCTTGACACGCGAAGACGGGCTCGTTAGACTAAAGTCTAGTCGCCTCAGCCAAAAAGTTTTGGACTTCATCTACAACAACGCTAAGGTCACTCCTCAAACGCCCGCATCCAGTCCGCTTGAGAGTGAAAATTCGGTAGCCAACTGAGCGCAGTTTGAGCACTGGCGCGCGGAACTAGACCCCATGAAGAAAATTGAGCCTCAAATGACGCTCGTCCCCATGGTGGTGGAGCAGACCAACCGCGGGGAACGCGCGTACGATATTTACTCCCGGCTGCTGCGGGACAATATCATCTTCATTGGGACTCCGATTGACGACAATGTCGCCAATCTGGTGACGGCGCAGCTTCTGTTCCTCGCGGCCGAAGACCCGGAGAAGGACGTTCATCTCTATATCAACTCGCCCGGCGGAAGCGTGTCTGCCGGGATGGCCATTTACGATACGATGCAGTTCATCCAGCCCGACGTGAGCACCACCTGCATTGGTATGGCCGCGAGTATTGCCGCGGTGCTGTTATGCGCGGGAGCGCCCACCAAACGCTTTGCCCTGCCGAACTCACGGGTGCTGATTCATCAACCTTGGATCGGCGGCGTTTCAGGCCAGGCCACGGATATCGACATTCACGCCCGGGAGATCCTTCGCTTGCGCGCCAGCATTAACGAGATTCTGGCGCAGCACACCAAGCAGTCCGTACAGAAGATCGAGCACGACGTGGAACGCGATTTCTGGATGAGCGCTCAGCAAGCGCTTGAATATGGAATGGTGGATGAGATCATCTACAAGCACAAGTAGTAGGATTTGGAGCATAAGCTGTTGTTGATGGTTTGTGGTAGGTCCGGTGACACGAGAGATTGTGCGATACTAAGTGCCACTTGGAATCACTAAGATTAAGTAGGATGGACGCTGTGGCTACCCTCAAGGATTCGGCAGCCCAGGGAGCCTAAATTGAAAAAAGTGGGCCCCGAAGAACCCCTCCGCTGTTCTTTTTGCCGCAAGAGCCAGGAATCAGTCCGCCGACTGATCTCTTCGCCGGACGAACGCCCGCGAGCTTACATCTGCGACGAATGCGTAGCGGTGTGCAACAGTATCCTGGAGGACGAGACTCCGGAGAAGGCCGCTACCCTTCAGACCGCGAATCTGCCGCGTCCGGTCGACGTCAAGGTTTTCCTCGAGCAATATGTGGTGGGGCAGGAAACCACGAAGAAGAAACTGGCCGTAGCCGTTTACAATCATTACAAGCGCATCCTGATGAGCCGTCAGCGAAATGAGGTGGAGCTGACCAAATCGAATATCCTGCTCATCGGGCCTACGGGCACCGGCAAAACACTGATGGCCCAGACCCTGGCGCGCATGCTGGACGTTCCCTTCGCCATCGTGGATGCCACCACTCTGACGGAGGCCGGCTACGTTGGGGAGGACGTGGAAAACATCGTTCTCAAGCTGCTGCAAGCCGCGAACTATGATGTCCAGCGCGCGCAGCAGGGGATGATCTATATCGATGAGATTGACAAGATCTCGAAGAAGGACGAAAACCCATCGATCACGCGCGACGTCTCCGGCGAAGGCGTGCAGCAGGCCCTTCTGAAAATTTTGGAAGGGACAGTGGCCAACGTGCCGCCACAAGGGGGGCGCAAGCATCCTCACCAGGAGTTTACTCCGGTCGATACCACCAATATCCTCTTCGTGTGCGGAGGCGCGTTTGTAGGGTTGGAGCGCATTATCGAGCGTCGCGTGGGCCGAAAGAGCGTGGGCTTCCACACGGATCGTAAGGGAGGTACGAGCCGGAGGAATTTCGAACTCCTGAACCTCGTTCAGCCCGTCGACCTGATCAAATATGGGTTAATTCCGGAATTTGTCGGGCGGCTGCCGGTGGTGAGCGTCCTTAATGACCTCGATGAAGATGCTCTGGTGGAGATCCTGACCCGGCCCAAGAACGCGTTGGCCCGGCAATACCAGCGCTTGTTCGAGTTTGAAAATGTGAAGTTGAGGTTTACCGACGGGGCGCTGCGAGCGGTGGCGCGCGAGGCGCTGGAACGCAAGGTAGGAGCCCGTGGCCTGCGCATGATCCTTGAAGACTTGATGCTCGATCTCATGTACAACCTGCCCAGCCAGCGCAAGCTGCGTGAATTTGTAGTGACGGATGAAATGGTTCGCAGCCGCGAGATCAGTTTCAGCTCGTCGCTGTTGGAGAAGGTAGGGTAATACAAGTCAGAAATCAGAAACTAGAAACGAGAAGTGTCGGGGCACAAGTTGCTGGTTCTGGTTTCTAGTTTGGCGAGGAACTGAATGAGTTCATCCCTGTTTTCAGGACGAGAAAAATCGGACGCTCGCGCCTTGCCGATGATGCCTTTGCGCGACGTCGTCATATTCCCTTACATGATGTCGGCCTTCGTAGTGGGCCGCGAGAGTTCGATTCGAGCTCTGGAAGACGCGCTGGCCGCCGACAAGAAGATTTTTCTCGCCACCCAGCACGACGCCTCAGTGGATGAACCCAAACCGAACGAGATTTATCAGGTGGGAACCATTGCCACCATCGTGCAGAGTGTGAAGCTGCCCGACGGAAACATCAAGGTGCTAGTAGAGGGCTCCGAGCGCGGCAAGATTCTCAAGGTCGCCAGCGATGAAGGCTATTTCCGGGTGACGGTGCGTACCACCGCCTACCGTCCGGTTTCGACGCCCAGCCTG
>JASHYZ010000549.1 GCA_030042795.1 Terriglobia bacterium
GTAACTATCATGGAGCCTTTTGCTTACAGCCTCACTGTTAATCCTTCACTTGATGCCATCCAGGAGTTCCGCGTGGTAGAGAACTCCTACTCCGCAGCGCAGGGAATTGTTTCCGGCGCACAGGTTGAAATTGTCACGCGTTCGGGCACCAATCGCTTCTCAGGCACGGCTTACGAGTATCTGCGTAACAGCGCGCTTGACGCGCGAAACTTCTTTGATGATCCAATTCTGCCCATTCCCCCTTATCGCCAGAACCAATTCGGCGGGAGCTTCGGCGGCCCCATCCGGCGGGACCGTACATTCTTCTTCACGAATTACGAAGGCTTCCGTATCCACCAGAGTGTTACCAACGCCACGCTCCTGCCCACAGCGGCGGAGCGATCGGGGGACTTGAACGGCATCAATCCGGAGACCGGCCAGCCGTTTCCGGCCATCATCGATCCCGCCACCGGTCAGCCCTTCCAAGGTAATCAGATTCCTTCTACGGACATCAATCCGGTGTCGGCTGCGATTCTGGCGCGGGTGCCCTTGCCGAACCAGCCCAACGCGGCTCCGGGCACCAACAACAGCATCGACACCGGACTGCGCAACGTCGATTCCGACCAGTTCACAGCGCGGCTTGACCATCAGATCAATTCGCGGGAACAACTGTTCGGCCGCTTTCTGTTCTTTCAGAGCGCTCAGCTCTTCCCCTTTGTGCCGGACTCGTTTGCTAACAATCCGCCCGCGCCACCCGGATTCGGCACCAACCACGACGATGCGGGCCGCAATCTGGCCCTCGGGCTCACCTCTGTATTCCGGCCCACCCTGGTAAACGATTTTCGCTTTGGCTATTCCTACTATCACGGCACGAAAGAAGGCCAGAACATCAACAGCGGATTCCTGCAAACGGTCGGCATTACCCGCGCTTCGGGTTCCACCAACAACGGCATCCCGGCGATTGACATTCCCGGCTACGCCGACCTCGGCGACAGCGACATTTTCCAGCCGCAAATCCGCAAGAACCACACGTTCCAGTTTACTGACAGCCTGGTGTGGGTGAAAGGCCGCCACACCTTTCAATTCGGCGGCGACTTCCGTCGGCTGCGACTCTTCTACCTCGTCGAGGACTTCGGCCAGGGTCTGTTCGACTTCAGCGATGGCGCCAGCTCCGTTTCGGGAACCGCATTTTCCGACTTCTTGCTGGGCCGGCCTTTTCTTTCTTACGCGCAGGCGGGCAACTCCGGCGGAAACGACCGGTTGAACTACTTCGGAGGCTACTTCACAGACGAATTTCACGCCACGCCGCGCCTCAGCCTGACGTATGGGCTGCGCGAGGAGTTTTACACTCCGGCGGTGAACATCGACGGCCGCGCCTCGATCCTCGATCCAACCAATGCCACGCGCTTCATTGTGCTGAACAACCACGGCCAGGCCTCGTCGCTGATCTCGAACCCGCTGGTGGAGCAGCTCACATCGCTTTACGGCTTGTCGTTCATCACGTCTCAACAGGCAGGTTTGCCGCCCTCGCTCATCAAGCCGGACTGGAGCAACTGGGCGCCGCGCTTCGGATTCGCCTACCGACTGACGGACGACGGAAAAACGGCACTGCGCGGAGGCCTGGGCGTTTTCAATTCTCTGATGGAGCTGGACTACACTTCGGAGACACGCCTGAGCCCGCCCATCACCGAGTTTCTCTTCGGGTTGGATCTTTGCCGCTTTTATGGTCCCGGCGCCTGCGGCCAGAGCTACGCTCCGCCCGTGCTGACCTATCAACTCGGCTACACGCTTGGCAATCAGCCGCCGGCGGCCATCTCCTCGCCGCCGAACATCCGCAACGGCTACGTGTATGAGTGGAGCCTTTCGCTGGAACGCCAGCTTACCGCGAGCACGGCGCTCGAGATTAGCTACGACGCTTCGGACGGCCACAAACTGCCGCGCCGCTCCTTGCAGAATCAAGGCGTTCCGAATCTTCCGGACGAACGCAGGGGATATCATCCCCAGCCCGGCTCGAACCAGTTCACCCGCGCCACCGACGTCAATTCCACTTACAACGCCTTGGTGGCGCGCCTGACGCATCGCATGTCCCACGGTCTGACGCTTGAGGCTGGCTACACTTACGGCAAGTCGATCGATACCGCCTCCGGCCTTCAAGGCACCGACCAGGCGCAAAACAACTACGACCTCGGCGCGGAGCGTGGCCTCTCGGACTTTGACGTCCGGCAACGGTTCGTTCTGTCGAACACCTGGGTGCTGCCCTTCGGATCCGGCCAGCACTGGCTGGCAAGCGGTCTGGGCGCGCGCGTATTCGGAGGCTGGCAAGCCTCCAACATTCTTACCTTGCAAACCGGCCAACCGCTTACCGCTGTGCTTTCGACCGCGCTCAGCGGCACAGACTCGAACGGCACGGACCGTCCCAACTTGATCGCGAATCCCAACCTCCCAGCAGGCCAGCGCAGCCCGAACCGTTGGTTTAATACGGCAGCCTTCGTGCCGCCGCCGATTTATTACGATTCTCAAGGCGCCTTCAGCGTGTTGGGCAACGAAGGCCGCAACGTCATCACCGGCCCCGGTTTCGATGATTGGGACTTGAGCCTGGCGCGCCGCTTCCGGCTGACGGAACGCACCGGGCTTACCTTCCGAAGCGACTTCTTCAATCTCACCAATCATCCCAATTTTGATCGGCCGGGCCTGATCGTCGGCACCTCGGACTTCGGGGTGATCACCTCGGCGGAGAACGCCCGTGAGGTTCAGTTGGCGCTGCGACTCGACTGGTAGAGGGTTCGAGCGGCGTCCCTTGGACAACCCGTTGACAAGCCGAGCTAGCTGAGGCCGCCTTGCCACGACTGTGCTAAACCTTTTGTTTTCATATACATCGTGGCCTACCCGAGCTAAGTGCCTGTATTTTCATTAACATCGTGGGTTCCGAGCGCCGATCCTTTGTTATCAACAACATCGTGGGTTCTTCCTTCATTTCGCGTTTTTTGGAGGTTTCCCTTCCCGCCCGTTTCTCGCCTCTAGCAGCAGTCAGTCCGTGAGACTGGCCACCGTTGTCCGGATTGGCTGCCACCTTCTCCGAAGTCATAACCGGAATCTCGACGAGCGATGCCATCTCAGCCTCCGTAGGCCACGTTCCAGACGTAACGGTCGGCCCGAAAGCAACACGAAGCCGGCTCTGCCTCCACTGGGCGCCTCAACTCAGCGCTTCAACCATCGCCTAACGACAATAGCACGTATGTAAGTCTTTGTCAAGAAAAATCTTATGCCGTGCAGTATACTCCATGTGTAGCCTACTTCGCAGAGGACTTTGTTTCTGCGGGGGCTGGCGCAGAAGCGAGCGTCGCGCCCTGCCGCCCAAGGCCGCGGTTTTTCGCCATGACAACCGGAAAAGCCGCGGACCTCAAAACGCCGGGGGCCGCGCCACGTCGCTTCTGTTCCTTTTTGAGTGAACCTGTGAGAAGGCCGTAAAAAGGAAAGGCCGCAGGGCTAAGCGCGAGCCCTGCATTCATATCCACTTATTAGTTAACCGTGTTTGTCACTTGTAAACAAGCTAAGAGGAGCGTATAAAGCAGGTGACAAAGTAGGCTGAGTTGGACGATTCTTGTTCCACGAGTTTCGGCGCCGAACAGATTCTACAATGGGAGGCACCTATGAGCCGTAATACCGTTCAGAGGATTTTCCTTCTGTGGTGCGTGGGACAGTCACTTGGAGCCTGTACTGTCACCGAAGTTCGTTGATAAATTGCGAAAGGCGGAAGGCAGCGGCTGTTCGTCTGCCGGACTCGTGGACTAGCCTAGTGGTTGCTCAATCAGAATGCTGTGTTCTTGAAGAGAAGCCGCAGACTTCGAACGGCACGAAGTCTGCGCTACCCAAGCTTCGTGGGCGCCAAGAACTCCAACCACGGCTCCTCCGACGAGTCAGGTAGCGCAGAGTTTCGCAGTTCAGAAACTCTGCGGCTGTTTGTCTGCCGGACCCGTGGACTAGCCTAGTGGTTGCTCAACCCGAAATGCTGTGTTCTTGAAGAGAAGCCGCAGACTTCGAACGGCACGAAGTCTGCGCTACCTAGCTGACCCGCGAGTCAGGTATCAAGAAAGGAAGAAAAAGATGTTCACAAGCAAAAGTGGATTGGGTTTCAACCGTCTTTATTTTGCTCTCGGGCTGATTACCTTTGGCGCGACTGCCTGGGCGCAAACCAACCCCGTTCCCTTGGTCAACGAACCCCTCGTGCCGGCTGCCGTTGCACCTGGAAGCGCGGGATTCACTCTCACCGTGAATGGCACGGGCTTTGTCCAGGGCTCGGTGGTGAACTGGAGCCTGAACGGCATCACCACAGCGCTCAGCACCACATTTGTCACCAAGTCCCAGCTTACGGCCACGGTGCCGGCGAGCAATATCGCTACCGCCAGCACGGCCTCGGTGACTGTCTTCAGTCCAGCGCCAGGGGGAGGAGCCTCAAACGCTGTCTTCTTTCAGATCGTTACCGCTGAATCCCAAGTTTTTCTTACTGGGTTCGATATCACTTCGGCGTACGCGGGGGAGGGGGTGGCGGTCGGAGATCTCAATAATGACGGTAAGGCAGATTTTGTGGTGGTCAACGGCTGCTGCAACTATATCTCTGTGTTTATGGGTA
>JASHYZ010000550.1 GCA_030042795.1 Terriglobia bacterium
GGTGAACTGGTTGAACACACGGTATTCACCGGCCTGCGGGGGATTCAGGATGGAAAGCTCCACGCAGCGCAGAGCATCGCGTATGTTGAGGAAGCCGCGCGTCTGGCCGCCGCGTCCGTAAACAGTGAGCGGAATCCCGGCTACGGCCTGCACGCAAAAACGATTGAGCGCGGTGCCGAACACCGCGTCGTAGTGAAAGCTTGTAGCTAGCCGCGGCTCAAGCTCCGTCTGATCGGTCTCGATGCCGTACACCACGCCCTGATTGAGATCGGTGGAGCGCAGCTTCCACATCCGGCACGCAAAATGAATGTTGTGGCTGTCGTGAACCTTCGAAAGGTGGTACAACGAGCCCGGTTGTTTGGGATAAGGCAGCACGTCGCGGCGGCCGTTGTGGGCAATTTCGATAAATCCCTCCTCGATGTCAATGTTGGGCGTGCCATACTCGCCCATGGTCCCCAATTTCACCAGGTGGCAATCGGATGCTACCTCGCGCAGCACCCAGAGCAGGTTCAGGGTTCCCACAATGTTGTTGGTCTGGGTGAAGACCGCGCGGTTGTGGTCCATCATCGAGTAAGGCGCCGACGGCTGCTCGCCATAATGCACGATGGCCTGGGGCCGAAAACTCTCCACCGCGTCGCGCACCACGCCGTAGTTACGCAGATCTCCCACGAGAAGATCGATCAGGCGGCCACTCACCTCCCGCCAGGCGGCCACGCGGTCATGCAGGGTGTGGATGGGGATTAGCGGCTCAACGTTCAGCTCCATCTCCCAGCGCCGCTTGGCGAAATTGTCCAGCACCGCCACATTGTGGCCGCGCGCTGAGAGATACATGGCCGTGGGCCAGCCCAAATACCCATCGCCCCCGAGAATAAGAATTTTCATTCGCTTCCTTCCACGACGACAGGACTTAAATTGTCATTCCTAAGTAAGGTCTTCCACCTCAAACCGAGGAGCATTGGCATCATAGGTTTGAGGTGGTATAAGACTTCGGATTATCGCCAACCTAGCGAACTGCTTCAAGTGGTGGTGCACGGGAGAACTTTCAGACTGCTTGAACCTGAACATGGTATGTCTTGCATCGATTATAACTTCATCAGAAATAGCTATACTGAGCAAAGATTTAGATTGTTGCGAACGTTTCGAACAAACGGAACAATGCATTCAAGACGGGGCGAGGGCGGCGGACCTGACTGCGAGCCGCCAAAGGCGGAAACGCCTACACTGACTGACATGGGCAACAAAGAACACTTTCTGAATCAGAAGCTCGGCAAGCGGACAAGCCGACGGATTAGCCTCGCGAAATCGGGAGTTTCTAGCCGGAAATCCGGCCAGCCGGCCGGAAATGGAGGGGCCCGGCTGCCGAAGAAAGGCTTTTCTCGCCAACGGGGACCAGCGAGTGCGCCTCGAGACTGATTTGCTCGATAAAGGCAGACTGCTGAGGCACCTTTCGGCGTGGTATACTCATCAGAGCAGACGTAAAGCGGCTCGTCTGGAGCAAGGAGTTATGTCAAGCATGAACCACCGCATTCGCGTATTGCTGCTGACCGTCTCGGCGGCCCTCGTTTCTTACATCATCGTGGGAGGCGCGCTGGGCCGCAGCGATACTTCATCCACGCCGTCCAACGATCAAACCTACCGCGACCTGGGTGTGTATAGCGAGGTTCTATCGAGGATCAACAGTCAGTACGTGACCGAGCCGAACTTGCAAAAGGTGACTGATGGCGCTATTCGCGGCTTGCTCGAGGCGCTCGATCCTTACAGCACCTATTTCACGCCCGATGAGTTCAAGGCTTATTTAGCCCACCCGGAGCCAGGACCGGCAAGCGTGGGAATTTTTCTTTCGAAGCGTTACGGTTATGCTCCGGTCGTTTCGGTTTTGCCGGGAAGTCCGGCGGATAAGGCCGGCATCAAGCCCGGCGACCTGATCGATCGCGTCAATGAGACCGCTACGCGCGAGCTTTCCGTGACGCAACTCGAGCGGATGCTGGCCGGCGACCCGGGATCGCAAGTGACGCTATGGGTGGTGCGCGAGTCGCGCGGCGAGCCCCAAAAAGTCGTGCTCGATCGCGTCGCTCTTGGTCATGTGCCGGTGGTGGCGAAGATGCTCGATGACCAGGCGGGTTACCTGCGCGTGGCCGCGCTTGATCCTGGCACGGCGGCCGAGATCTCCGCCAAGCTGAAGGAGCTTACTTCGCAGGGCGCAAGCAAGATCGTGCTGGATTTGCGGAACTGCGCCGGCGGCAGCGTGGACGAAGCCGTGAAGACGGCTAGCCTGTTCATTGATAAAGGCGTGATTGCTTACACGGCCGGCCAGCGCAGTCCGCGTCAGGATTTGGACGCCAAGCCAGAGGGCGTCGTTTGCCATCTGCCTTTGGCCGTGCTCATTAACCGGTCCACGGCCGGGCCGCCGGAGATCATCGCCGACGCTGTGCTCGATAACCAGCGGGGCGACGTAGTGGGTGGCCAGAGCTTTGGAGTAGGCGTGGTGGAGAAAGTGATTCCCGTGGGGGATGGCTCCGGTCTGCTGTTAGCGGTCGCCAAGTACTACGGCCCTGACGGAAAGGCCATTCAAGATAACGGCGTCAAGCCGGACGTGATGTATCCTCCGCCCGATCAGCCCGGCGCCGAGGAAGTGCAGCCTGACCAGTACGGCACCAAAGACGACCAGCAGCTCCAAAAGGCGATCGAAGTTCTGAAGCAAAAGGCCGAGCCCGCCAAGGCCGCCTGAACTGTGCCCGCGCGAAAACCACGCAGACGTTCCCACCGCCGTGGCTCTGGGCGGTGGTG
>JASHYZ010000551.1 GCA_030042795.1 Terriglobia bacterium
TGGATCTCGCGCGGTCGTCATGCGCGTGATCCCCTCCGTGATACCCACGCTTGAAACCCTTGGTCTTCCGCCTCAGGTTGGCGACATCACCGCCCTCAGCAATGGGTTGGTGGTGGTGAGCGGGCCGACAGCTTCCGGAAAGTCATATACGCTGGCCGCCCTGATTGACAAGATGAACCGGGAAAGGGCCTATCACATTATCACCATCGAGGACCCGATCGAGTTTCTCCACGCCCACAAGAAATCCACGGTGCACCAACGCGAGCTGCACAGCGACGCCCCTAGCTTTGCTCACGCCTTACGAGCGGCGCTGCGGCAAGCGCCTCGCGTGATTCTGGTGGGAGAGATGCGCGACCGGGAGACCATTGAGGTGGCTCTGGAAGCCGCTGAAACCGGCCACCTCGTGCTCGCAGCGCTGCACACCATCGACGCTTCGAAGACGGTGGAGCGCCTGGTGAGCGCATTCCCGCCTAGCGACCAGAGCCACGTCCGAGGCCGGCTGGCCAAGAGCTTCCGTTACATCGTCTCGCAGCGCTTGATTCCTACCAAGGACAGACAGGGCCGCGTGGCTGCCGTGGAGATTCTGAAGTCTACCATCCGGACGCGCGAGTACGTGGAAAAGGGCGAGTCAAACGGAAAGTCTTTTGTGGACGCAATGCGCGATGGCGCTCTCGAAGGCATGCAGCATTTTGACGCTGAGATCGAGCGGCTGATCCGCGGCGACGTCATCGACATGTGGACGGGACTCAGCTACGCCACCAATCCCGGAAACCTGCGGTTGCAGCTCGCCGACTTTCAGGAGGCTGCAACCTCTGAATTCGGCTCCTGATAAAGGGCGGTTTGGAGTGTGACGGCTTGCTGCCGCAATCCAATCCCCCTGCACCAACCTCAACCCCATGCCGGTGCTGTTCGAGATCTTTTTGGCGCTCGCGGCCTTGCTGGCAGCCCAGAGCGCCATCGCGCTTCGCGACGGTTTTCGGTTTCTTCGCTGCCTTCGCCTCGCCTTCGAGGCGCCTCCTCACGATTTTCACCCTCCGGCGGCTGTCATTATTCCGGTGAAGGGGCTCGACGATCAGCTTGAAATGCACGTCAAAAGCCTTCTCACTCAGGATTACCCTGACTACAGTTTGATCTTTACCCTTGCTGAGGAATCCGATGCTGCTTACCCGTTGCTGGCTGACAGGCTTCGCGCTCTCTCGGCTGCGCCCGGGAAGGGTCCGCGAGATGTAAAGCTCGTGGTGGCAGGATTGACCGATGAGCGCGGCGAGAAGGTGAACAATCTGCTAGCCGGCCTTCGCGTCGTGCCCGCAGACGTGCAAGTCCTGGTGTTTGCCGATGCCGACGCGCAGTTCAAGAAGGATTGGCTCCCTTCCCTGATTGGGCCGCTCAGCGATCCGGCGGTTACCGTAAGCACCGGTTTCCGGTGGTACCTCCCCGGCCAAACGTTTTCATCGCGCCTGCGCGCCGCTTGGGACACCTCCATTGCCACGGCGTTCGGCGATCATCGCCACAACTTCGCCTGGGGCGGCTCGATGGCCATCCGGACGGCCGACTTCAACCGCCTAAAAGTGGCCGAGCGCTACTGGGCTGCAACCGTCAGCGACGATTACGGGCTTACCCGAGCTGTGTCGGATGACGGAGGCTGGATTCGCTTCGAGCCCAAATGCCTGGTTGCAAGCTCGGGAGAGATAACCCTGCGCGAGTTTCTGAATTGGACGAACCGCCAGATCATCATCACCCGTGTCTATGCGTCTCGCTTGTGGCGCTTGGGCCTTCTGAGCTATTCCCTGTTCTGCGCCACTCTGCTGCTGGGGTTGGGTCTTGGAGTAAGGTTGGGCTTAACTCCACAGGGCCTGCTGGCATTGATTCTTGACGCCGCCGTTTTCGGGTTAGGTTTGGCGAAGGCGCGCCTGCGGGAGTCCGTAGCGCTAAGGCTGTTTCCCGAAGAAATGAATGCTATTCGCGGACGCGGGTCATGCTATTGGCGCTATTGGCCGCTGGTGCCCTGGGTGATGCTCGTGAATTTCGTCACCGCTGGGCTAACGCGGACGATCGAATGGCGGGGTACACTCTATCAACTGATCTCACCCACCGCGCTGCGCGTCCTCAGCCGGAACAATCCTCCTGTGCCGTCGTAGTCGAATTCCCCAGCACTACCCTCACGATTTCTTGCGCGGCCGCTCCTTATGCCGCGAAATGTAGCGGGCTGCGGCCGCTGTTTTTTTCTTCTTCCCGGGCGCCGCAGGCTCATCAGGCTCCGCTGGGGAGGCCGGGGTTGCATTCGACAGCACCTGCTCGAAGAGGGTCATCCCGGCGGGTGCTTTCTTTTTGCCCCCCTCGCCGTGCCGGAAGGCGTGCTCCGTGTAACACGTCTTGCAGATCACCTTCACGGCGTGGCCATCCATCATGCTGGCGATCGCATGATTCAACAGCAGCTTGCAGCGAGGGCAATAGTCGTCAATCAGATCGCCTAAACGGAGTGCCTGTTCAGCCATCCGAGACCTCTCATGATCGAACCCCCCAGACTTGGCTGGCAGGCATTATATCGCGGTCTCGGCCCGGATTACACGCGATTCCGCGGCTTCAGGAATACCCTTGTTTTCCCTCCACGAACTTTGCGATTTGTGATATGCCGTTAAAGTCGGAGATGAGGAATCAGGAGTCAGAAGACAGAAGCCAAGAGCCAAGAGGCAGAAGAGGGGAGAATCAACGTGACTAAACATAAGACAATCGCCGTAATGGCCATTATCCTTGCCGGCGGCCTGCTCAAGGCCGCGCCTGCTCAAAGTGCCTCGACGCCAACGGTTCCGCTGCAGCCGTTCGCGGATCAAGTGCGTCAACTGGAATCCACACTGAGTTTTCTTGGGCAGCCGCTAGATCCGAGCAGCCTGGGAGCCATTAATACGGCTTTTGCGAACGCTGATCCTCAAACCGCGGTGGCGCAGGCAGCAGCAGTCCTGGACAAGTATGCCATCGCGGTGGTGACCATCAACGCGGAGAGCCGTGTCAGCGTGCAGCGCGGCAGCGCGCCGGCTGATCTCATTCAGGACGGCACGCGATTATTCCTGGTGAAGGTTGTCAACATGGCCGGCGTCACGGCACACCTTGCCGTTGAAAGCCCAAACTCCGGGAACGTTTACATCCCTTCAAGCGGCAGCCCGGAGCCCGCGTCGAAATTGACGAAGGCGGAGGTCACTGAGCGCTGGGCCGAGATCGCGTTTTATGACAAACCGCCGCTCGAAGAGCGTCTTTCCGGGTTTCCTTTTGAATACCGCGTACTCTCGATTTTCAGCCGCGACGCCGGCCAGCGCTCGGCAAAGCTCAGCTTTGACGTGGGCCAAGGCACTCAGGATGTAGGTTTCCTCAATGAGACCACCATCCTATTCAACATCGCTCCCGCGCGACAAATCACGTTGCATGTCCTCGATGAGAACGGCAATCCTACCATGGCCTCTTTCGTGTTTCGCGACACCTTGGACCGGATCTATCCCAATCCTGCCAAACGTCTGGCGCCTGACTTTTTCTTTCAGCCTCAGGTGTACCGTGCGGACGGCGAATCCATCGATCTGCCAGGGGGCTCCTACACGGTCGCGGTCACGGGAGGACCGGAGTACATCACGGAGAATCGGCATTTCGAGGTTGGGCCTGAACAACCCCATAAACTTTCCTTTCAATTAAAGCGCTGGATCGATCCCGCCCGCTACGGATGGTACTCAGGAGACCATCACATTCACGCCGCCGGTTGCTCCCACTACGAAAACCCCAGCGAAGGTGTGACGCCGCAGGACATGGACCGGCAGGTGCGCGGCGAGCACCTGAATGTGGGCTGCGTGCTCACCTGGGGCCCTTGCTACTACTACCAAAAGCAGTTTTTCAGAGGCCGGCAGGATGACCCGACT
>JASHYZ010000552.1 GCA_030042795.1 Terriglobia bacterium
GAGGAGCCCTAGGCGACGAGGAATCTCGCATTTCCTTTAGTTTCAGAGCGAGATTCCTCCGCCTCGCAAGTCTCGGCGTCGGAATGACACGGTTCCGAAATGTTTTTCAACAACCGGCTAACCTAAGAGAGCAAGACGCGGCCGTAGAGTAGGGCCGCCTATACCGGGGCCTTCAGATCTTTCACCATAACCCTGGAGTGGCGTCCGCTTTGGTCGTACTTTTCGCGGCGGGCCGGCGGAAGGTCATCCGGGGTAGCTTCGGTAAAGCCGGCCTTGGACTGAAAGTAAGTGTAAGCCTGCGTGGAAAGGGTGATGAGTTTCGCGAGGCCGCTTTCACGAGCTTTATTTTCGACAAATTGAATCATCTTTCGCCCTATGCCCTGGTTTTCGTGGGCCGGATGAACAAAGAGGCTTGCGAGCTCACCGAGCTTCTGGTCGGGATAGACATGCAACGCCACGCACGCCACCGGGTTCCGGTCGATTTCCAGGATGTAGTAATCTGCCAGATTCCTCTCAATCTCGGTGCGCGTGCGCCGCACAAGTTCTTCAGCTTCTACTGCCTTTTGCGTCAGCCGCCGGATGGCGCGAATGTCTTTCTTTTTGGCCGGCCTAACCTGTTCGTACTCGTTGGCGTAAATCAGCGTGCCGATGCCCTCGTTGGAGAACACTTCGGCCAGCAGTCCTTCGTCTTCGCGGCCGCTCACAATGTGGACGCGCTCCACGCCCGCAGCGCAAGCGGCGGCGGCATGGGAAGCCTTGGAGAGCAGTTCTTCCCCAAAACCGCCGCCCGAGGAGTTCACAAGCTTCTGTAAGTCCACCACCGATATCTTGCGAATAAGCTGAGCGTTGTACCGCAATCCATCCTGGGTGATTAAGAAAATCAGCTTGATGGCCTTCAAGGCCTCAGCGACAGCGAGGGCGACACTGTCGGAGTTGACTCGGTACGTTTTACCCTCCCCATCGAAGCCGAGAGGCGGAAGCACGGGGATAATACCCCTGTCCAGCAAAGTTTGAAGAAGTTCGGTGTCAACACGCTGAACCTTTCCGGTGAAGAGATGGTCAACGCCCTGGATGATTCCCAGGGGATGGGCAATGATGGCATTCGCACAGGCGGCGCGCAGGTCATTCACCGAAACGCCTTCCAGAATTTCGTGTGTGAGACGGTTGGCGGCGTCAAGGGCGATCTGCAGGGTGGGGGCATCGGTAACACCGGTACCGTCAAGGTTGGACGGCCGCACGCCTTGCCTCCCGGCGAGCGCCCTGATTTGTTCGGCCGCGCCATGCACCAGCACCACGCGGATATTCAAGGAACGCAGAACGGCGACGTCGAGGAGGATGTTGGCGAAGTTCTCGTCCGTGACGATCACTCCGTCCACTGCGATAACGAACGTCTTTTCCCGGAACTGCGGGATGTAATGAAGAATCCCGCGTAGGTCTGTAAGCTTCACGTCTGCACCCGTCTATAACCCAGGCCGTTGGCTCGTGGCCTGACGGCCGCGTCAAATTCGAACCGAATCTACTTTACACCACCGGCAACGGGTCGCCACGGCCTAATGATTTTCCGGGGTGTGAGCCAATTCCTTCCAGAATTACGCTATAACGAGTGTAGGAAGGTAGTCTCAAGAACGAAGACGTCATCAGACTGGAGGACACCGACGTGCTGAGAAGAGCGTAATTGGGGATCTTGTCGTTCGCTTCGCTAGCAGGCTGCGGAAAAACCCGTCCAAGCTGTCATTCCGAGGAGCCAAAGGCGACGAGGAATCTCGTAGTTCCTTTAGTTTCAGAGCGAGATTCCTCGCGAAGTTTACCCTGAGCTCCTTCGCTGCGCTCAGGACCGTTCGCAGCGGAGGAGCGAACGGGCTCGGAATGACACGTTCCCGAACATTTTGACACCGTGCGCACCTGGAAATTTCGACCCGCCACGCGGCAGGGGACTCCGGTTCAAGTCAGAGCCAGCGTCGAAGTAAGCTTCAGGCTTTTCTGAGGTGACGCGCAGCGCTGGATTCCAGCGCTGTGAAATCGGCAGGTGGCTGCTGCGCCCGCTCCGCGCTTCGCACAAACGACGAGGGCTGCGGTCAGTTGGCGAGGCAGGCGCCGATGTCAGTTGCAGGCGGCTCTTGCGAACGAAGTACAGTGGTGGGGTGGATTGGGAGGGCCGGAGCAAGTTATAGCCTACTTTAAGAAGCTATTCGTCCGGCGGGCGGCGGACACAATTGATTGACACGATTGCTTCCCTGTGATACACAAAGGGTGGAGTTGCATGTGGGTTGAAGGCAAGGCGCTGCTCATGCGCGCGTCAGCCGAGGGCGACGGGGGGGTGCTTAGAGCCATCCGACGCACAGGCAGAATGTACAATGTTACGAAGACGTAAGAGACATGAAAAGCCGCCCCATACTGTACAACCTGACTGAGGTGATCGACCGTGATGAGGAATCTTAGAATCGCTATCATGCTGGCGGTCGTGCCCGCGCTGATCCCGGTACCTGGCCGCGCGCAAACTCAGTCGGCCCCGGCGCAACCGAAGGCGCCGACTGCGGCGGCGAAAGGCTCGACTTCGCCGAGCGGCTCCAATGCCGACGGGAGGGCGCTGCTTGCAAAGGTGATTGAAGCTTTAGGCGGCGCGGTGAAGTTGCAGTCGGTTCACTCTCTCCGGCTCACGACCGTGGTTGACGCCAAAACGGAGCAGGGCGACTTCACGATCGATATGCAGCAGCTTGCGGCGTTTCCTGACCGGTTCTGGCAAAAACTCGGGACGCCCATGGGCGAGCTCACTGTCGTCACCACTCCCACGATGGGGTTCGTTGTGACGCCGCAGGGCACGCAAGACTTGCCGGACGACCAGAAACAAGATGCGATGCGTGAGTTGAAGACGTCTGAGATTCAGGTAGCGCAGCACGCGAGCGACCCGAAGTATACCTTTACCTTGGCGGGCACCGAAAAGGTGGAAGGCGTGAACACACAAATCCTCGACGTAAACGCCGACGGCGCCCAGGTTCGCTGGTCTGTGGACCCCAACACCGGCAGGGTGCTCCGCACTTCCGCCCATGTGGTGGATATGGGAGGCGCGGCGCTACGGTTGCTTGATTTCAGCGATTGGAAGGAGTTCGACGGCTTTCCGTTTCCCACCAAGGCGAAGATCACACGCGACGGCCAGGACGGCGGCTCACTGGAAATTAAGGATATTGAGATTAATCCCACCGTGGATGAGAAGCTCTTCGTCAGGCCTACTTCATAATTAGGCTAGTCAAGTATTGTCACTCTCTAGCTTTTGATTCCCAGGCGGCAGAACTTATTGTTGGGCATCGTACAAGGGCGAGAATGATGCCGAGGCGAGTTTGGTCTTACAAGGTGACAGGGTTCACAGCGGTTTGGTAATTCAACTCTTCTTTGCCGAGATCGGAAATCTCCTGCCGCACCAACCGCAACGGATATACCCACTCCAGCAGCGGGGTGGTCATGAAGGTGGTTACCAGAGCCATTACGATCATCATCGAATACAATGAGGGCGAAATTACGCCGATATCAAGGCCGACGTTCAGGATCACCAGCTCCATCAGTCCGCGAGCGTTCATCAGAATTCCAAGGCCCGCTGCGTCGCGCCAACCGGAGCCCGCAGACCTCGCTGCTACCAGCGACCCGCCGAGCTTTCCTGCGATCGCAACCACGATGATAATCAGGCAAAACAACCACATCTGGGCACCGTTGATGACTCGCACGCTGGTTCGCAAACCCGTGAAAGCAAAATATAGCGGCAGCAGGACAACCACGGTCGGGGTCTCGAACTTATCAAAGATATAGCGCACGAACTTCTTGCCTTTGGGCATAACCACGCCTGCCAGAAAGGCGCCAAATAGCAGGTGCAAGCCCAGGTGCTCGGTGATGACAGCCGACGCCAGAACAACCACCACGAGCAGCGCCAGCGCGTTTTCGCTGAGCTGACCCTGTTCCCTGCAGGCGATTCCGAATCGACGCAAGAGGCGCCGCACACCGTAGACCATGAAGAGCAGGAAGACGACGAGGCCTCCGAGCGTGATCCACAGAGGTGTTGACGCGTGCCCGCCCGCGCGCACCAACACCACGATGTAAGCAAGAATGCACCATCCGGTGACATCGTCGACAGCAGCACAGGCGATGGCCAAAGATCCGAGCTTAGTTCCCACCATCCCACGGTCAGTCAGGATGCGCGCCAGCACCGGAAACGCCGTGATGCTCATGGCAGCGCCCATGAAGAGCGCGAAGCCGGTGAAGCTAATGCTGTCATCGCAAAAGTGGGGATAGAGCAACAGGGCCAGCGCCGCGCCGAGCAAGAACGGCACAATGATGCTCACATGGCTGGTGAGGACAGCGGTGTGTCCGTGCTCGCGAAGGGACTTGGGATTAAGCTCCACGCCCACCAGGAACATGTAAATAACCACGCCAACCTGGCTTAGGGCGCTCAGGTATCCCAGGCTTGAAACGGGAAAGAGCGAGGCCGAAAGGTGGGGCGCCACCCATCCCAGCAGAGAGGGTCCCAACATAATGCCCGCGAACATCTCGCCCATCACCTTGGGCTGCTGGAGCCTTTCGAACAGCACGGCCACCAGGCGCGAAACGCCGATGATGACGCCGATTTGGAGAATCAGAGTGGCGAGATTCGGCATTACGGGCCATCCTTCGCCGGCAGACTCTGCCGCACGGCTCGGAAGGGTAGGGCAGGGCAGTCAGAACATCCAGCAATGCTGAAAGTGCCGATGAGCGAGCGCTGCAGGCCTTGTTGCCCTAAGGCAGCCCGGAGTCGAATGGCCTGCGGATGGGTGCAGTCGGGGCTCGCGTCTTCCGCGGAAAGCTCGCTGCCCATAGTGACCGTGTTCTGACGAATGGTTCCCGGCAAGGTCGTTTGCTGAGGATTGTTGAGGGTGAAGGTCAGAAGCGAGCCCGATTGGGAAATCGCAAAGAAAGGTTGGCTGATGTTGGCAAATGCGGCCCGGCATTCGGAGCCGGTTAGCGGGGTGAGGTTGTCCTCCAAATTCCAGGTTCCGCCCACGGAAACCGGAGCGGCAAGATGCTGCCCGCTTCGCAAAATACCGAGCAAACCCAGGAGCGGCGCGCCAACCAGCAGCACGTAAGCGCCAAGCAGCTTCTTTCGAGACATGCAAAGTTCCCGGGAGCGCGGGCGTCTCGCCCGCCGCTGCGCCTATATTGAAGGGGCAGAGAGGCGGACGAGACGCCCGCGCTCCCAGCCTCCCAGAAACGAAGAACGGGCCCGAACAGGGCCCGTTCGCAGTTCGGTACACACAATTAGTAAGCCGGCCTGAAAGCCTCGCTCGTCAGGTCACCCAGCAGTTTGTGCCAAGGATGATTCGGCCGGTTTTCGACGTCGGTGACGATGCGGCGCATTTCCTTCAATACCGGCGGATCATCGACGTCATAAAGGTCGCCCTGCAGGAGCTTCAGCACGTCAATCCGGTACTTGGGGTCCTCGATGAAAGCCGTGAAAAGCACATTCAGCCGGTAGTAGACCGTGATGAACTCGTACCAGTTCTTCGTTCCGCGCCGCATGGTGGCTTGATAGTCCTCAAAGCTGTCTTTGTTGAAGACTCCGCCATTCTGGGCGTGCTTGATGATGGTCTGGGTCGCGAGCCTGGCGCTCGTCATCGCAATGCTGACGCCGCTTGAAAAGATGGGGTCAACGAAGCGGGCG
>JASHYZ010000553.1 GCA_030042795.1 Terriglobia bacterium
AGCAGCGCTGCGCGAGCCTGGATACGGTCCTCGTGCGCTACCCGGGCGTCCGTCACTGCGGAAAGGTACGTGGCGTCGTTCTGGCGCGCCCGCTCCAAGGCGTCTTGCAGGGTCAAGGTGAGCGGCGGGCCTGTCTGCGTGGCCCCACCAGGCTCGGCGAGCTGCACCTGAGGTTCGGCCGGTTCCATCGAGGCCACTGGCTGTTGCCCTCGTAACGGAGTGCCGTCATCCCCCGAGCTCGTTACTAGGGCAGCCGGTCCCACCGCCTGCGCCCACAAGCCGGCCAGTCCGAAGAAGCAGCAGATGAGCACAGCACCAGCCGCCTTCGCCAAAATGCGTGTCGGGAGCGGGTGGGCTTTCAGCCCTGCCGGATGAGGGCGGTCCGTGAGCGCACCCTCGAGTGAGCGGCCCGAAAGGTCATCCCGAAGGGGGAAAAGGATGAGCGGTCGCTCACGTCCGGCGGGGCTGAAGCTCCACACGTTCCAAGCTCTTGCAGGGACACATTCGGGCCCAACATCATAACTCTTAGCTTGTAGATCATGTCCTTCGCTACTCGCGGGGACTAACTGACTTGACTGCATTTTTCCTCCGGACTGCCGATTAACAAAGCCCGCCACCAGGGTTGCAACTGCAGACTGCTGAACTTGGAGTTTAGTCCTATGCCGGCAGGAGAGAATGAATTCAGAATGAATTTCCGTTCAGAATCGGAGAGAATAACCCGCGTGAAGCAGGAACCCCGAAGCGCTTGTCTCTCTACTGTAAATCGTCGTTTGACAAACAAATTCACTGACATTAAGCTCCAAGGCGGTTCAGAACTTCTTCGGGCGGACTCGAAGAGCCGCTCAACGCCAACAACCGGTGACGGGAGGCTTCCGATGGTCAGCAAGAACATTCTCCTCCGCTTTGGGAGCGTCGCTATCCTATTGCTGAGCGCCTGGTTACCGGTCGCGAGAGCGCAGTTGCCGACCGGGAGCGTCTCGGGTGTCGCACAGGTCACTTGCCCACACGCTCTCGTACTAAATGCCGGCTCCGTGTGCTATACGGCCACGGTCATCTGTCCGAACGAAACTAACATGCCTGTTACGTTTGGCGTCACAACTCCGCCGGCACCGAGAGGAACCATCGTGCTGCACGACGGCGACGCCGGAATGGGTCCTTTTGTCGATCCTGGCGCAAGCGACGGCTTGGCTCGCTACTATTTTCAGGCCGGTTTTCAGGTGGTGCAATTGGCGTGGGGCTCCGCATGGGAGGAGTCGCCGCCGCGTAGTATCAAGAGCGGCGCCTGCCGTCCCGCAACGTTCTTTCAGTATATCTACGAGAATTTCTACAGCGGAGGCGACTCTCCCGTTTACAACCCAACCACCAATCCCAAGGCCGGCTTTTGTCTCCAAGGTCACAGCGCGGGCGCCGGAGCCGTTGCCTATTATTTGACCCACTATGGTGGGGCGGCTTACGTGGACAAAGCTATCTTTAGTTCAGGCCCCCAGTTCGCCGAAATCGACCAAGGATGTGAAGTCCCGGCGCCAACTTCCCCGGTAACCGTTTGTCCCAACGGAGGCGGAGTCTGGCCTTGCGCCGCAGGAGTTGATCCTCCCGGTGACTGGACCGAATACCCCACCTACACCTACGCTCAACTGGGCGGTTGGACGGACTCTCCCTGCAGTGCCGGGATACCTACCAGCCCGTCTCAAGATACCGCGTGGTCTATCATGAGCATCGTGGATCTGCAGCAAACGCCGCCCGACTCCAACTACGTTATGCCTCAGACGGCCCTGTCCGCTTATCTGTGCCATTACACCGGCTCCCTGGTGAATCCGTCGGAAGCTCAGGGTTGGCTTTACTTCAGCCAACTTCAGCAAGCGAACGTCGCGAGCCTGGTAGTGAACGAAGTGGACGACTGCCAAGACAACGGCGCGCCAAGCCCGGAATACGTCTTTTACGCCACGCACGTGAACGGCGCTACCGGCAAACCTTTGCCTCATCTCACTTGGGCGCCGACCGTGATGGTCAACGACATGACGCACCCGGTGGATGGTTGCGTTCGCAGGCACTGACGTCCTCCCGTGCCTAATACCGTACCTTGGGCGGGTGCTGCTATCAAGACTTTCGAATGTTGTATGTAGGCTAGTTTAAGGACATTCTTGCTGCGATGCGCGAGCTGCCGGCGGCCTCGCGAGAGGCTCCTGATGGCGCTTGCCCCGGTTGGCATCCGGACAATGGACCGGAAAATAGCAGTATCAGGAGAGCGCTTACGGTTTGAACCCCACGCTGCGCCAGAGGCCGGCGCACTTGTACATCCTGCCACCGGTGATCACGAACTCCACTTTGCGAATGTTGTGAATGTCATCGAGCGGATTGGCGCCCAGTACGATCAGGTCAGCCCGCTTGCCCGCCTCGACCGTCCCTAGTTCCTTATCCAGCTCCATCACCCGCGCGGGCACGATGGTGGCGGCTTGAATAGCTTCCAAGGGCGTCAACCCTCCCCGGACGCAGAGCTCCATTTCGCGGTAGAGGCTGAAGCCCGGCACTGCCTGATCGGTGCCGGCCACAATCGTGATGCCGGCGTGGTGCAGGACGCCGACGGCTGCTACCATCTTCTCGAACGCCTTCTCCCGCACGTCAGCGTCAGGCCGCGGCGGGCCCACGTCCGTAAGTTGTGCGGCGAGCTCAGGCGCCACCCGATTCACGCCCGGCTCAAAGCTGGCGGTCGGCTTGGTGGTGGAAGCCGTGCCCAGCTCGAACACCGCCAGCGTGGGATCGATCACGGTGTGATGAGCTTTCAGGAAGGCAAGGGCTTTTTGGGCTTCCGGCGAGTTGAAGTCGATGGCGGCCACTGCTCTTGGCACCGATCCGCGCGGCGACCCCTTGGGGACTGGCGGGTGCAGGATGTCCATAATGTACGAAATATGGTTGATCTGGTCTTGGCCGGCCTCAATCACCTGGTAAGCGTTCAACCCGTTGGGCACGTGGCCGGTAACCGTCATACCGAGGCGATGCGCTTCTTCGGCTACGGCCTTCACCTCCTCAAGCTTTACTGAGCTGTATATTTTCATCTGCTGGAAGCCCGCTTGGTGGTAGCGATCTACCCACTGGCGGGCCTGCTCCGGCGTATCCACGCGCGCCACGCCGGTGGCCATCGGCCCGGAGCCGTCCACGACGCCGGCCGCGAGTATGCGCGGTCCGAGGCCGCGACCCGCGGCAACGGCGTCACGCGCAGCGGTGATGAATTCAAACTCGTTGCCACAGTCGCGGACGGTGGTGACGCCTGCCGCCAGATAGATGGGCCCCCACTCCACTTGTTCGAAGTGGGCGTGCATGTCCCAGAGCCCGGGAAGAATCGTTTTGCCGCGTGCGTCCACCACCTCGGCACGTTTTGGAATCTTGACCTCAGTTTGAGGGCCCACAGCCACGATGCGGCCCTTTCGAATCACAACGGTTGAGTCTGTCAGAGCGGGACTTTCCGTGCCGTCGACGAGCGTCCCGCCCACCAGAGCCAGCCCGCCGGAGCCTACGCCGGCCTGGCTTCCGGTGATGTTCTCCGAGAGGTCTGCCAGCGCCGCCATGCCGTCAGCTCCGGCGCGGCTGACGAATGTCCCAAGGTGGCTCTCGTAGCCGTCGAGCACGGCCTCGAAGTGGTCAAATTCGGCGTCGGTCGTGATAGCGGCCACCAAGTCCCGATGCTCGTTGAACCATAGCGTCTCGCGGCCCCAAATGAGCCCTTCAATGGTATAGCGTTGCAGCGCTTCGCCTTTTCCGTTGACCGAAATAAAGTCCTTGCCGCGCGCCGTGATTTTCACGTGGCCGCTGGGCAGCGTTGCTAGGTCGGCTGGCATATGGTGCGTTGCCCAGTAACGCACCAGCAGCATCTGCATGGTGGCCGGGGCGCACCCGGCAATCGTAAAGAACTGCGGCGGCGGAGCCAGTTCGGTCGTTTGGTCGCGATCGCGCACTCTGATCTGGTTTGGAAAGACTTCGACGTCCTCATCAACCGCACTAGTGCGGGAGGTCTTGCCCTTGATGAGGAATGACTTCGGAGAAAGATCGGGACCGGCGTGGAATGTGACCGAGAGGGGTACTTCTGTGCCTCGGTCCGTAAACTTAAAGTCGATCTGGGCGTCAAGGTTGTCGCCATCGGCAGTGATCTGGTAGGTTTCTTCGCCGATGCGCTGCTCGAACTTATGAAGCACGAACTTGCCTTGCTCAAGTACTTCGGCGGCTTGCGTCGCAGGCTCCTGATCCGGAGGGCCAAGCAAACAGACCGCCGCGCGCGGCACCCACGCGAGGCCACACACAATCGCCACCAGGACTCTAACTTGTTTGCGCACAGTCTTTTGCCTCCGATGATCTCTTGGTAGGTAGTGGGTCAATTTGAGGTAGTCAGGCCCTTGTGGCCGCCCGTTTCAAGGCAGTGCTGTTACTTGGGCGACCACAAGGGCCGCCCCTACTTCAAATTGACCCACTACTCCTACGGCCTCGTCACTCGTCAAGAGTGGAGGTGGTCACAGGAGGGTTGTCCAGAGAAAGGTCCATATGTCAGGCCCGCAGGGTCCGCGCCCTCGGTAGCATAGCATTTCAGCGCCCATCCCGATTGCAAATAGTGGTGTCCCTAGTGTTCGCCCGCCGGTCAGCACCTGTAGATCGGCAATCACCAATCGGCAACCGGCAATCCCATTATCCAAACCTGCCTTACCTCTGTCTGGAACCGGCGGCAGATTGACCGCAGGCCAATAGAAATGGTATAAATCGCTATTTAACCAAGCTCTAATCCAGGACATCGTGGTGTGTTCCAGCCATCCTAAGTGCGCTTCTGGAGAGTTTCAAGGGGAGGATCACCAATGCAAGCGGAACAGACCCGGAGGGGTACCTTTCCGGGCCGGGAGAGAACTGTCATACCTGTTCTCCTGGCGCTCTCTTATGCCTTTTTGCTACCAGCACTACATGCGCAGCAGGGCAGTGAGTCGGGGATTCTGACGAAAGCCTCGGCAGTCCAACCCTCCAAGCAAGACAATCAAAGTGTTCTGGCGACGAAACCCTCAAGGGCCAGGTTGGCTGATGCTTATGCCCACCTTCCTTTGAGCTTCGAGGCTAATCGGGGACAGGCTCCCCATCAAGTCCAGTTTCTTGCCCGAGGCCAGGATTTTACGCTCTTCCTGGCCGGAGACGAGGCGGTGCTGGCCCTAAAGAAGTCAGAAGTCAGAAGCCAAGAGTCAGAAGGCGGCTGCCGGCCGTCGGTTGCCGGTTGCCAGTCGGCACTCTCGAGACTCGGGATTCGGGACTCGGGGCTCGGAATGCACTGTTTGAAAAGTTCGGGGTTCCTTGACGCCTGCAGGCGGGGCGAGGAAGCTCCAAACTTCGGATTCGGAACACCGAATTCCGAAACCCGAAACCCGGGTCCCGAATCCCGAG
>JASHYZ010000554.1 GCA_030042795.1 Terriglobia bacterium
AATTTCTGCCGGATTGTTGGAGGTAGACGGCTCCGCTCACCCGCTGGCATACCGACTGCGATAAGAATGCGAAGGCGGTGGGATGTTTCGCCCGACCATGACACATGGTGCAGCCCATAAGGGCACGGCTTTAGCCGTACCCTTACAGGTACTGGTGTCATTTGAACGCCCGAGGCGTCGTCATTTCCGCGAAAGCGGGAATCCATCACAAAAGTCCTTGGAAAAAGAAGGTATTCAGGAAGTGGATTCCCGCTTTCGCGGGAATGACGATGCCTCGGAGGGTTCTGCTCAGCGAATGACACCAGTAACCCCTTACAGGCTGCACACGACTTAATGCGTTCTGTACAATACAATCGAGCTCTCCTCGCGAAGATGACTACACGCGCTGTTTGCCCACCACTTGTACCGTGCTTGCTGAAAGCTAGTCTAATGTTCTTATCCGCTTTCCTGATGCTGGTAGGAAGGCTCACAGCGGAGACTCCGCCCGGCGTGCGCTACCTCGATAACCTGAAGCTCTGGGTTCTGGACACGGCTCACACATCGTACGTGATCGGCGTGAACCAGGAGAACGAACTGCAGAGCCTCTACTGGGGCGAGCGGCTGCAGGGCGACGAAGGTCTGACTCGGGCACACACGGCTCACGAAGCTGCCTCGTTCGACTCGAGCGAGACCATGACCAACATCGAGTATCCCGGCTGGGGCGGACGCTATTACAATGAGCCGGCTCTCAAGGTGACACTCGCGGACGGCGTGCGGGACTTAGTCCTGAAGTACGATTCCTACCAAATCCACGGTGACACCCTTCTGATCCGGCTGAAGGACATTCAGTATCCTCTGTTTGTCACTCTCACCTATACGGTCTTCCCCGACGAAGACATCATCCGCAAGCAGGCCTCAATCGAGAACCGGACTGCGCAGGTGATAACCATCGAGAGCGCGCAATCGGGCGTATGGTATATGCCGGCGGGCGAGGGTTACCGCCTCACTTACCTTACCGGGCGCTGGGCCGATGAGACGCAGCTCACGCGCTTGGCGATCAATCCCGGCAAGTTCATTCTGGAGAGCCGCCGCGGAAACACCAGCCATCAGTTAAACCCTTGGTTCGCTATCGATGCCGGCGGCGACGCCGATGAAGAGCACGGCCGCGTGTGGTTTGGAGCGCTCGGCTGGAGCGGCAACTGGAAGCTCGTGGTGGAAGATACGCCACCCGCGCACCAGGTGCGCGTGACCGGCGGCTATAACGATTTCGATTTCTCCTGGCCGCTGAAACCTGGCGAGTCGCTCGAGACGCCGCCCTATTACGGCGGCTATTCAGGCGAGGGATTCGGTGAGGCCTCGCGCCTGATGCATCGTTTCGAGCGCAATGAGATTCTGCCTGACCACGCTCATCCGCACGTGCGGCCCGTGCTCTACAACTCCTGGGAAGCGACGACGTTCAACGTGAATGAAGCTGGTCAGGAGGCGCTGGCGGATAAGGCGGCGAAACTTGGCGTAGAGCTATTCGTGATGGACGACGGTTGGTTCGGTCGGCGCAATAACGACCATGCGGGCCTCGGCGATTGGGTGGTGAACCGGCAGAAGTTTCCCAACGGTCTCGGGCCACTCATCAGCCATGTGAATGCTCTGGGCATGAAGTTCGGACTGTGGTTCGAGCCTGAGATGGTAAATCCGGACAGCGACCTCTACCGCGCGCACCCCGATTGGGTGATGAATTTCCCCGGACGGCCGCGCAGCGAGGCCCGCAATCAACTGGTCCTTAACATGGCGCGCGACGACGTCAAGGAGTACATCTTCGGCGCGCTCGACAGGATGCTCTCCGAGAACAACATTCAGTACATCAAGTGGGACATGAACCGCCACTTCTCGGAGCCCGGCTGGCCCGAGGCGCCGGTGGCCGAGCAAAAAGAGATTTGGGTGAAGTACGTCCGCAACGTTTACGAGATTATGGACCGGCTGCGAGCCAAACATCCCGGCCTTGAAATCGAGTCCTGCTCGGGCGGCGGTGGACGTGTTGATCTTGGCGTTCTCCACCGTGTAGACGTGGTCTGGACCTCCGACAACACCGAGGCCTTTGACCGTCTGCGCATCCAGGAAGGATTCAGCTTTGCTTACACGCCCAAAGTCATGTCGGCATGGGTCACCGACGTTCCGAATCTCAACGGACGGTCAACGCCACTCAAGTTCCGGTTCCTGGTCGCGATGCAAGGCGCGCTCGGAATCGGGGCCAATCTGAACCACTGGTCAGACGAGGATTTCTCGCTGGCCGCCAAGATGGTGACCTATTACAAGAGCATCCGCGAGACGGTTCAGGAAGGCGACCTTTACCGCCTCTTCTCACCTCGTGAAGGGAATCTGACCGCCAACGAATATGTGTCTACTGACGGGCGTCAAGCCGTGCTCTTTGCCTTTCTGCATTCGCAGCAGTTCCTGCGGCCGGCGCCCACGATTCTGCTGCGCGGCCTCGACGAGAGCGCGCGCTACCGGGTGAAGACAATCGATGACAAGCTGGTGGAGAAGTCCGAGATGGTGACAGGCTCTTACCTGATGCATCATGGCGTCGATTTTAATCTTCGCGGCGACTACGACAGCACTTCGATTGTGCTGGAGAAGACAGAATGAAGACAGAATAGAGTTGCAACCCTCGTGGATTCGGGATCGGCGGCGGTCTGCGACCGCCGTTGTCCGGCGCTCACAAGGGAGCGCTCCAGGCGCTTCCTCTTTGGCTTTCGCTTGAAATTTTCGTGTGCGGGACGTAACGTTTTCTACTTGATTTGCGCTGGTGACAGCTTGTCGCGGCTCTGACGCCATGAGGGCGCGCGGCTGGCCGGTTATAGCCATGAAGAGGCTCATTTACATCCTTGCCATAGGCTTCCTTGCTTTTCCACTTCGGGCGGCCCAGAAAGAGGAAATCGACCGCTGGCAGCATGAAGCCCAGAACGTCACGATCACTCGGGACGATTGGGGTATTGCGCATGTCTACGGGAAGACCGACGCCGACGCCGTTTTCGGGATGGAGTACGCGCAGGCCGAAGACGATTTCAACCGCGTCGAGACGAATTACATCAACGGAATGGGGCGGCTGGCGGAGGCCGAAGGCGAGACCAAGATTTATCAGGACCTGCGCATGAAGTTGTTCATCGATCCTGAAACGCTGAAGCGGCAATTCACCGAAAGCCCGGAGTGGCTCAAGAAGCTCATGGACGCTTTCGCCGATGGGCTGAACTTCTACCTGTATAAGCACCCTGAAGTACACCCGCGCGTAATCAAGAGATTCGAACCTTGGATGGCGCTGAGCTTTACGGAAGGGAGCATCGGCGGCGACATCGAACAGGTAAATCTCAAGCAACTCGCGGCGTTCTACGGCAAAGGACCTGCTGATGAGGCAGTGCCGGCGAGCGGCGACGGGCCCGTTGAGCCATCCGGGTCAAACGGCATCGCGGTCGCACCCTCAAACACAATTGACCATCACGCGCTGCTGCTGATCAATCCGCATACGTCTTTCTATTTCCGTTCCGAGCTGCAGATGGCGAGCGATGAAGGGCTGGACGCGTATGGCGCTGTGACCTGGGGGCAGTTCTTCGTGTATCAGGGCTTCAATCCGCACGTAGGTTGGATGCATACAACGAGCGGCGCCAGTGACTTAAGCACTTACCTCGAGACCGTGGAGAAAAAAGGGGATCGCTACTATTGCAAGTACGGAGACCAGGAGCTTCCCGTGGTGGCGCAGGAGATCAGCGTTCCGTATAAGACTAACCAGGGCTTGGCGCAAAAGAAATTCACCATCTACCGCACACAGCATGGGCCAGTGATCGGCGGAGAGGATGGGAAGTGGCTCACCATCCGGCTGATGCAGGAGCCGGTGAAAGCGCTCATCCAGTCTTACACCCGCACCAAGGCCACAGACTACAAGTCATTCCGACAGACGATGGAGCTGCACACAAACTCATCGAACAACACAATCTTTGCCGATTCCGATGGCGACATCGCTTACTTTCACTCAAACTTTATTCCGCGCCGCGACGGCCGGTTCGACTGGACCAAGCCGGTAGATGGCAGCAATCCTGCGACAGACTGGCACGGTCTTCTCAGCGTAGACGAAACTCCGCACCTTCTGAATCCCAAGAGCGGCTGGCTTTACAACTCGAACGACGCCCCCTGGTCAGCGGCCGGCCCCGGTAGCTTAGAGAAGGAGGATTATCCGCCTTATGTCGAGACCGGCGGAGAATCAGCGCGCGGTCTACACGCGGTAAGGGTCCTGGAAAACAGGAAGAATCTAACGCTCGATTCCCTGATAAGCAGCGTGGCGTTTGATAGCTACCTCCCCTGGTTTAAGAGGACCATTCCTGCACTGGTGAAGGCGTGGGACCAGACGCCGGACGCTGATCCGTTAAAAGACAAACTCGCAGATCAGATCAAGTGCCTGCGCGAATGGGACCTGCGTTGGGGAGTGAATTCGATTCCCACGTCGCTCGCGGTTTTTTGGGGAGAGGAAGTCTTGCATCGGGTCGCTCATAACGCGGCAAGCGTCAGCATGCCCAGTTACGAGTACGTCCGCACGAAGGCGCCCCCCGCGTTGCTTATGCAGTGCCTGGCGAACGCGTCGGACCGGCTGACGGCAGACTTCGGGACGTGGAAGACGCCCTGGGGAGAGATCAATCGCTTTCAGCGGCTTGATGACAGCATCTTTCCGCACTTCGATGACGCAAAGCCGAGCATTCCCGTCGAGTTCACTTCAGCGGTGTGGGGATCGCTGGCGTCCTTTGGGGCGCGTCCGTACCCGGGAACGAAGAAGTGGTACGGCACTGGCGGGAACAGCTTCGTTGCCGTGGTCGAATTTGGAGAGACCGTGCGCGCCAAGGCCGTGACTGCGGGCGGCGAAAGCGGGGATCCGGCGTCGCCTCATTTCGATGATGAGGCCAAGCGCTATAGCACAGGCAACCTGAGGGATGTTTACTTCTACCCCTCTCAGCTTAAGGGTCACACCGAGCGAACCTATCATCCGGGAAGCTAAATACGCTCCCTCCCTTCGATGCTTGGGCGGTTCTCGCCGATGATCGCGGTCGCGGACGATACCCTCCGTCATCGAGTCAGCCGGCTCTGTCGAACCAGAATCCGTTGCGGTCGCCCTTCGCCTCCCCGCCGAGCAGGCGCTTCAGCGCAGAGGCCTGCTGCGGGTTCCTGCGCAGGATGATTTGCCGCAAACGCGCGAACTCGTCACGCTCGATGCGCTGTACGGTGCCGCGTCCGCGCGCCGGTGTGAAAGCGAGGATGTGGTCAAGATCGGGCCGACGTAGGAGCGGGCTCTTGAGATAGACGGCCTCTCGTGGCGGGCAGAAGTCCAGCAAAGATCCTTGACCGCGGTCGCGTCCGTTCGACGCCGTGCGGGCTACGCCCACCAACTGCTTTCGGTCAACTTCGTAACAAAGGAACACGTCTCCGCGCTTCACTTCTTCGCGCAGAAAACGCAGGCTGGAGGCGCTGCGAATCCAACCCTCATCGCCCAGCGGATAGACGCCGCGCGCCCGCGACCGGAAATACTCTGAGAACTCCCAGCCGCGACGGGTGTTGATTTTGAAAACCCAGACATTTGTGGAATGGCGGATTTTGGGATTGCCGGATTGGGTGGTTGAATGGCGCAACCGTGCTCACCTGCCTGCATCGGCGACTGAAGGATTAGTCGATCGCGCAGTGAGTCCTCGCCGAGCCGTGGCACGGGACACGACGAAAATGGATACCAGTTCATTTGCCTCGGCAAGCAGCTTTTCCATCCTGTGTCGCGTGACGATCCCCGCTTCGATTAGCAAGTCGAGCCAGAAGACCGTTTCGTCGGCCTCTTCGACAACCGTTCCCATTTTCGCGATGAATTCCGCCTTCGAGCGGGCACGACAAACGGCCCGGTAGTTCGCTGCCACTGAAGTTCCTGAACGCAAGACCTGACGCCCGATAACGCGCGCTTCTTCGGTTCTCAGCAGCGACCGAAACAAGGCGATGATCCGGAGTGCGAAGTGCTTCGTTCGACGCTGTAGTTCCTCGCTTTGGCGCGCCCGGGCGGACGATTCAGCATTCACGTGACGTTCCGTCATTCCTACATTCCTACATTCCTTCATTCACCCGATCACCCGACTTCCACCACTTGCGCCTTGCGCACGGCGGGAACGCTGCGAATCTCGTCCAGCACTGATGCTGGAATCTGGTCATCCACGCTCACCAGGCCGATCGCTTCGTGCACGTCTGTGTTGCGGCCGAGCGCGAAGTTGGCAATGTTGATCTGACGTTCGCCCAGCAGCGTGCCGACGCGCCCGATAACGCCCGGCACATCCTGATTGCGAATGAAAAGGATCACGCCCTTAAGCGGCGCCTCCACATCAATGTCGTTCACGCCCAGGATGCGCAGCGAGCCCTTCAGGCCCGTGGTCCCAAGCACCGAGGCCACCTCCGAGCCACTGCGAAGAGCGATGCCGAGAGAGTTGGAAACGCTCGCCCGCCGCGAGCTGCGCACCTCAATAACCTCTACCCCTGCGCCTTGTGCGAGGCTACCTGCATAAACTAGATTGACTTCTTCCTCCGATAAGGTATGAGCTAGAATTCCTTTCAGCACTGAATTCTTCACAAGGTGGGTGTTGAGATCGGCCAAGCCCCCGTCGTAGCTGATGCGGATTTCATTGAGCGGCCGCCCGCCGATCTGCCCGAGAAAAGCTCCCAACTTCTCACCCAGCTCCAGGTACGGCTGCAGCCTGCGATACTCTTCCGCGGAGACCGCGGGCACGTTTACCGCATTGCGAACGATGCCGTGCGCCAGGTAGTCGCGCACCTGCTCGGCGATGCGAATACCCACGATCTCCTGCGCCTCCTCGGTGGAACCCGCAATGTGCGGCGTGGCGATCACGTTGGGATGCGCCACCAGCGGCGAATCCTTGGGTGGCTCGGTCTCGAACACGTCCAGGCCCGCGCCCGCCACTTTTCCCTCTTTGAGAGCCTCCAGCAGGGCGGCCTCATCTACCAGTTCTCCACGGGCGCAGTTGACGAGACGTGTGCCCGGACGCACCAGAGCCAGAGTGCGCGCGTTCACTACATGTCGGCTTTCCGGCGTTGCCGAGGCATGTAGGCTAATGAAATCGCTGGTGCTAAACAGCTCGTCCAGCGGCACCAGCCGGACGTTGGCATCACTGGCAATTCGCGGCGCGATGTGAGGATCATAGGCCGCCACCTCCATACCGAAAGCCTGCGCGCGCCGCGCAACCTCCGCGCCGATACGGCCGAAACCCACCAAACCAAGGGACTTGCACCGCAGCTCCTGGCCTAGAAAAGCTTTCTTCTCCCAGCGTCCCTGCTTCAGCGACGCGTCAGCCTGCGGGATGCGCCGGGCCAGTGCGAGCATCAGTGCCAAGGTTTGCTCGGCTACGCTCTCGGCATTGCCACCGGGCGTATTCATCACCACCACGCCTTTGTTTGTGGCGGCGTCGAGGTCTACATTATCCACACCCACCCCGGCGCGCCCCACCACTCGCAGGCGCGCGGCACGTTCGAGCAATCCTGCAGTGACTTTGGTGGCGCTGCGAACCACCAACGCGTCCGCGCTCGAAATCTCGTCCGCCAAGCGTTGCTTGCGCGCGGCGGCATCGCCCTTCTCGCGGCCCAGATCAACCACCTGCCAGGACGGCTCGGCGCGCAGAACGGCTACGGCGCTTTCAGAAACGTCATCAGCAATCAGAATTTTCAATCGGTTCCTCCTTGAAGAAGCGGTCGAAAGTCGAAAGTTAAAGGTTCAAGAGCCATCAGCCCTCAGCAGTCAGCTATCAGCCTCGTCCCACCTCACTCGCTGTGGCCCATCCAGCGAAAGCTGACTGCTACTGCCGCCACTGATTCTAAATGACATAGTGGCTTCGTTCCTTGATTTGGGTACATTTCTCACACTTTGCACCCCGGTTTTCAGCGTGCCCAGCGAGCGATCTCCGATGGCCGAAGCAAACAGAGCGAGATTTCTCGCTTCGCTCAAAATGACAGCATCCGGACACTTTTTCTCAGCCTGCGTAGATCGAAGCTTCGGCACGGCGGAACTGAAGGGCCTGTGCAAAAGTCGTGGATTCCCGCTCCCCGCTTGCGCGAGGACAAACTTCGCGGGAATGACTGCGGTGCAGCCCATGAACCCAACGAATTCACTCCGCGTCAGCGGGGGTCTACGCCGGGCAGGCACTAAGCTCGAACGGGCTCTGACGCCCCGCTCGTCGTCGAGCGTCACCATCACGGTGCCCGGCGGAGACGGAATCATAGTAAGTTATTGATTCTTCGCGATATTCCAGCTTCGTTTGCACCATGTTTTTCGTTAGTCCCCCAAGCGCCGGCGCCCGCCTTTCCCAAGATCGGCCCGGCAGTACTAACCAAGTGGTCGCCATTGATATCCCGGACGTGGGGCCGGGCCTGCCCAGGCCAACATGGCCAGGATGGCCATGCCACGTGGCACGGGCTTCCAGCCCGTGAAGGCCGACCCAAAGGTCAGCCCTACCGACCCCAGAACAAAAATTCACCCTTCGACACGCACAACGATCCAACAATTTTGGCAGCTAACACTGGCACTTGGCACCCAACCTGACATCAAATCCTGGCGCCCGGCACCTTAACAGGTTGTTGAAAAACATTTCGGAACCGTGTCATTCCGACGCCGAGAGTTGCGAGGCGGAGGAATCTCGCTCTGAAACTAAAGGAAATGCGAG
>JASHYZ010000555.1 GCA_030042795.1 Terriglobia bacterium
AAGCTGCGGAGAAGGCAGTCTTGGACGTCGGAAGGGCGGGACCTTAGAGCTTCTGTGAAACTCGGGTGGCGCTTGCCGGGCAGTGGATACGCTTACGCGGGGGTGCCATCGTTTCCAAAGGTGGTCACTCCCGCGAAAGCGGGAATCCCTTCCAACGCAGGGGGCGAAAATGCAAGCGTCTCCGCGGCTGAAATAGCCTACGCAAGAAGGTGGTGAAAGCGGGGACAATCCGCGCCTCACACGCGTCTTGGATTTATCTGTAAGCTCTTGAAACCAAGTGGCATGCGGAAAACCTTAACACAATAATAACCTGGGTGTTATTTAGGCTTAACAAGCGCGCTTTAGAATTCAGATTGCTTGCTGGTCCCTCCGTGATCTTTGTGCCGACAGGCCTCTCAACACGGAGACTCTGTGGCCTCCATGTTGGAGTCTTTCGGGGCGCAGAGAACACGGAGACGCTACGAGCGGGACCGGGTTGGTTCGGCGAAACTTCGCGCCCGGAGAAGAAAGTGGCTGTTCGTAAGACGTTGTCAATGGTCTCAGAATGTAAATCCATGAGGAGGGTAAAGAATGCTGAAACGATTTAGGGGAGCAGGGCGCCTAGTGATGGCGGGCCTGGTGCTTGCGGGCACGGTTCCCGCCTTCTCGCAGACAGCGCAACCAGCAGCGCCGGCGACCGCCGCCGCTTCCGGCGATGAAGTGTCATTGCTCAAGCAGCAGCTCGCGGCGCAGCAGAAGATGCTCGAACAGATGCAAGCGGCCCTGGGGGAGATGAAAGCGCGGCTGGATCATGCCGAGCAAGCCTCGAAGGCCTCGCCGCCGGCCACCCAAACAACATCCGCCCCGGCGCCCTCACAGCCCGCAGCGGCCGTCAGCCCTGCTGCGGGCCCGGCCGTGTTACCCGAACCTCGCAGCCTGGGCCAGGTAGCCAGCCTGACGCCGGTGGTTCCGAAAGCTTCAAACGAGGCTGAAGAACCGGCATTTGCCGCCACTCCCCTCATCTCGTCGGCCGTACCCGGAGTGCCGCCTTTCTACAACAACGGCGCCTCGCCCCAGGACGAACAGGGACTGAGTCCTCTTTCGGTGAAGATTGGCGGCGCTGAGTTCACGCCCGGCGGGTTTCTCGATTTCACCACCTTCGGCCGCTCGACGAACCTCGGCAGCGGCATCGGAAGCTCCTTCGGAAGTATTCCCTATTCCAATAGCACAGCGGGCCAGCTTTCGGAAACGCGCTTCACGATGCAGAACTCGCGGATCAGCCTGGACATCAACAGCAATTACCTGGGCTTCGATCTGCACGGTCACATCGAGGCTGACTTCCTCGGTTTCGCACCTCCGAACCTTTACGTGACCAGTAACTCCAACACCCTGCGCTCCCGCCTCTATTGGCTTGATGCGCGCAAGGGCAAGTTCGAATTCCTGGGTGGCCAGTCCTGGAGCATGCTGACGCCCAACCGCACCGGGCTCTCGCCGAACCCTTCCGACATCTTCTACTCGCAGGATATGGATACGAACTACCAGGTAGGTCTCACTTGGGCGCGCCAGGCACAGTTCCGCTTGATCTACCATCCCAGCGACGTTGTGGCGGCCGGCGTCTCGATTGAAGACTCGCAGCAACTGTGCGGAAGCGCGACGGTACCGAGCTCGCTCGTGGCCGAGTGCGACAACGGATCGGGATCGATTACGAACTCGAACGCCGCCAACAATCCTGCGACTCCAAACCTCGCTCCGGATATTATCGGCAAGATCGCGTTCGATCCCAAGACAGGCGATCTTCACCAACACATTGAGATTGCCGGTTTGTTGACTGAAGCCCGCACGTACGACCCGACGGCGAAGGTGAGAAATACGGCGGCGGGAGGAGGCGTTTCTTTCAACGTCAACTTCGAGCTGGTGAAGAACCTGCATGCCATCGTGAACACCTTCTATAGTGACGGTGGCGGGCGGTATATTTACGGTCTGGGTCCGGGGTTCATTATCGATCGCGCAGCCAACGGAGCATACCAGCCGTCGCTGGTGCACTCCGGTTCCGGCATCGCCGGCTTCGAGTACCAAGTGAACAAGGCGACGATGTTCTATGGGTACTATGGCGGCGCCTATTACGGCCGTGACTTCGGCATTGACTGCTATACTCAGCCGATTCCGGTCGGCAGTCCCACGGGCACCGTTGCTGCCTGCAACCAGACACCGTCGAGCAGCCCGGTATACGACGGGTTCGGATATCCGAAATCTTCGAACAGCCAGAACAGAGACGTCCAGGAGGGCACGTTTGGCATTATCGAGACTTTCTGGAAGAACCCGCAATACGGTTCTTTGCAGCTCATCACGCAGTATTCGTACCTGAGTCGCGCTCCGTGGTATGTCGCCTCAGGATCGCCAAAGAATGCTCACCTGAGCATGGGGTACGTGGACTTGCGCTACGTGCTGCCGTAGTTCGACTGTGGCACATCGCTTCGCTCACCGGGCCCCGCGCGAGGAAGGAGCGCCCGGTGGCGCTCGCCCCACGTCATTCACGAATGGCCGATGCGGCCCAAAGCTGAAAATTAGAAAAACGGCCGGATTCTTGAGGGTGGGGCACGTAACAAGGTGGATAGGTCCATTCGATTGGCGGGCCTGAAGGCCCGCCCTTTCGATGGATTCCCGTTGACGAGTCTCGGGAAGTGCGGCAACCTTAGGGGTGGAGGACGTCATCTCAATAACGGGTCAGTATTTTGAGGGCCTGGCAGCACAAGCCTTATTCGAAATTCAATGAATGACGTCAGCGAAATGAGAAGAGGGCCGCGGACCTCGGGGTCATGGAAACTTGGCATTTTGATCCTGTTCATCGGGCTTCTCTCTTTCTTCACTCTCGCCAAGAATAGTTACAACCTGCCGCAATCCAGCCCCATTCGCCGGGTCGCCAGCGCCAGCAAGATGTGCGCGGGTCGTTCCACGGTCGCGCGCAGCCCGTTGGCTGCCCGTGCGAGCGAACCCACCTTGGCAAGGTATGATGAGCGCACCGAGAGGCTTACTCGGGAAGCTACCGAGCCTCGGGTTGAGCCGGCTGCCTGGCTACGCCATCCTTCGCTGCGATCTCCGCCGATCTCTCTGTAAGTTCTCTTCCAATCCATCTTGAGTTTGATTTAGCGCCTCACCGTCTCTATAGCCCACGTATTTGCGAAAGGGAGATTGGCATGGCTCTTGAGCCTTTCCTCAGTGAACGGCAGCTTGAGGCTCTGCGAGGGTTGGACACCTGCACGGTGTCCAATGCCGTCGAGACCTTTGGCGTACGACTACGAAACACCGGCTTTGCAGACGCGAGCGTTCGCTGCATGTCTAAGAACCTGTCGCCCATGGTCGGGTATGCGGCGACGGCTCGCCTGCGCAGCGGGAGCCCGCCCATGCAGGGCGGCAGTTACCACGACCGTACGGACTGGTGGCAGTACGTTCTTCAGGTGCCGCCGCCGCGCGTGATCGTTCTGGAAGATGTGGACAAGGACCCGGGCCTGGGCGCCTTCGTCGGGGACGTGCACGCTGCCATCCTGCGAGCCTTGGGGTGCGTGGGTTACGTCACCAACGGAGCCGTTCGGGAGTTACCGAGCGTGCGGAAGATGGGACTGCACTTGTTTGCGGGCAAGGTGGCAGTATCTCACGCCTACGCTCACATCTTTGATTTTGGAGCGCCCGTTGAGGTCGGCGGACTCCAAATTCACACGGGCGATTTGCTTCACGGGGATCGGCACGGCCTGCTGACCATTCCCAAGCTGGTGGCGGGCGATGTTCCGGCCGTCGCGGAGAAGTTGCGGAAAGCCGAGGAGAAGATCATCACGTTTTGCGAATCCGGCGACTTTTCGCTGGAGAAGCTGCGGGAAATCCTGAAGGACCAGGGCTAGAATCTCTATTAGCAGTTGACAACTGCTCTCTTATGCCGAGGGAAGGTGCTTTCGCCAGCCTTGCAAGGGCTTTGAGAAACCCCCGTATCTCTGCGAGGGGCAGCAGAAAAGGAGGGCATTCCAACGTGGCGCGAATCACGATGGTCCGAAATTTCCTGGCGGCAGGTCTCGCGGTAGGCTTCATCGTGTGCTACTCCGAAGAGGGAGGCCATAAGGTGGCTCACTTTTCAAATCGCTTTGAGCCGCACAGGGTCTTGTGACGAGGACGGATGCCTAAGGGCGAGATGAGTTCAGGCCAAAAAGAGAAAATCATAATGTGGCGTTCCAGAGTTCAAAGCTGCGGAAGGCTGATGCGCCGGTGCGGCCTTCTTCTGATCGTACCTCTTCTCTTCCTGCTGCCATCCTGCTCGCGGCCCACGGAGAGTGAGGCCCGGCCGGGACCGGATGAGGCTCCGGCCGCCCCGGTGGTGAAGGTACAGCGCAGGACGCTGGGCAACCAACTGGAAATTGCCTCGGAGTTCCGCCCCTTCCAGGAGATTGACGTCCACGCAAAAGAGTCAGGCTACATCAAGAGCCTCCATATCGACTGGGGGACCCACGTCAAGACAGGTGAACTGATGGCGGTGCTTGAGATCCCGGAGCTTCAAGAAGAGGTGGAGCGCGACAAAGCGGCCGAGCAGCGCAGTGAGCAGGATCTGGAGCGCGCGAAAGCGGAGCTGACGCGCGATCGCTCATCTTACGACGTGGCGCACCTCACCTACACGCGCCTGGCCGGCGTTCAGAAGACCAATCCGGGACTTGTCGCCCAGG
>JASHYZ010000556.1 GCA_030042795.1 Terriglobia bacterium
TCTCGGCGTCGGAATGACACGGTTCCGCAGGTTTTTCAACAAACTGTCAGGCAGAACTGAGAATGCCAGTCAACAACCCCACCCTCCTTCTTTCCCCGTTCGCTGCAAGAATTCTCATTTTTCTCACGAGGCAAGTCGTCAGTTGTCAGCAGTTTGTGGTTCGTCGTTCGTTGTCCTTAGTCCTTGCTGCGGCCGCCAGCCGGAATTTATCGTTCATCCTTCAGAATTCATCTTTCGTCACACTGTCTCGGTCAAAATCCTTCCATCGGATAACTTCACCAGCGTCTTTCCCGTCACCGTCGCCACTCGCACCGCCCATTCCGGACGATGCTGGCGGGTGTCGAGTTGGGCCAGGCTAAGATTCGGCCGCCACAGCAGAAACTCTTCCCGAATGCCGAACCGGCTTACCGCCCAGTCGTAAAACGTCACCATCACTTCATGTGAGCCGCGCATCACCCGCACGAGCGCGTGCCACACTGCCTGCACCCAGATGCGCAGCGCGTGCTGGAGTTCACTGCCGTGTTTCTTGCGTTCCTCGGCCTCGGAATGCGGCGTCTCGGCCGGCCGCGGCTTGCACTCGCGCCAGGGGGGCGTGGTTTCGTCGTCACCCCAGGCCATGCCCTCGCCATCCGAGCCGTGCGTGCGCCGAAAGAAGTCCACGGCATCGTAAGCGTACTCAACCGGCAGCATCTTCAGCCAGAGCCGCAGGAACCGGCCGGGCTGCCACTCCAATGTAGCCTTCAGCAGCTCGCGCAGTTCCGCGACCCTGGCGTTGAAAACGTGCATGCGGTTCCAGAGGGACTCGGCCAGGGCGCGGGTCTCGGCATTTGTGATTGGCGATTGGTGATCTGCGATTGCGAGGTCGGGATTCGGGGTTCGGTTTGCGGTATTCGGTTTTCCAGAACCCAAACCTCGAACACCAAACCCCGAACACCGGGTACCTAACGCCGCCTCCACCAGCTCGGCGAATTCCTCGAAGCTGCCGGGCACAACCAGCACCCCCTCGCGCACCATGCGCCGTAGCTCACGCTCGGAGGGATCGCGGCGGAGGTGGCTGGCGGGTAATTCGGGAAACTCCACTTCCGGCGGGCGCGGTTTGGACGGGTGCTTCTGCCACTGCTCGGGATTCTTCACCGCCGCCGGTCGCGAACTTCTTTGCTGCGCCTTCAGGCTGTGACTTGGCGACTGAAAGGGATTGGCAATAGCCTCGGGCGTCAAGTCGTCGAGGCGCTGTTGCCAGGTGGGGTGGAACTGATCGTAGTGCGGCTTGCCGCGGAACTGGAGCAGGCAGTCGGGATTCGGAATTCGGTTTTCGGTGTTCGCGCTTCGGGACTCGGCTCCCGAATCCCGAACCTCGAAACCTGAATCCCACGCCCCTGGTCCCTGATCCGCGGCTCCTGAACCCTGTTGGCCCAAATCTCGAAAACCGAACACCGAACCCCGATCTTCAGACACCGAATCCCGCACACGGAACACATAAGCCACCCCACCGATCAGCCCCCGATACAGCCGCCACACCTTCCAAAAGCGTTTCTCGATGGGCTTCAGACTGTGGTCAATCGTATATTCCCAGTTGTCCAGTATCGCCTGCGCGTATTCACGAAAGGTCTCGAACCGTTCCACCGTCAAGTCGCCGTGCTTCTGCCGCCAGCGCGCGAGCTGCTGCAAGCGATAGCAGAGGGCCAGTTGCTCCCAGCGTTCCTGCGCGCGGTAAAGCCGCAACGGGCGCCAAAGCAGCAGGGCCACGGCCCGCACCAGCTTGGGGGCGCGCGGACTGGCGGCATTGCTGCGAAGGGGTAGTCTAGGCAAGGCGGCAGCCGCGCGATGAATGAAGCCGCACAACCTCAGCAGCGTGCGGTCAAGAAGGGCGAGGTGACTGCGCACCTCTTTGCGGCTCTCGCCCGCCGCCTCGGCGCTGCGCTCGAAGTCGAACGCCATCTGACCGTGAGCGAAATTTGTCGCGTAGTCGGCGGAATTGTCCGCTTTGCGCTTCTGGGCGGCGTGCAACAGACCCTTGAATTGCCCCGCGCGTTGCCGCTCCCCAGCCTCGGGAGTCAATGGCCGGCGCGGCTTGAGATTCAGAGAATCTGTGACTCCTTCAGTCATCAGTTTTCAGGTGCCAGGCGTGGAGTTCGGAGTTCCTCAGTTCTGAGTTCGGCGTTGGGAGGCGTTTTGAGTTCGTATCAAGGACCCCAAGACCAAAGCGCTTGCATCGAGACAACTCCGAACTGAGAAACTGAAAAACTTCTGGCCGGCGCCGTCTCCTCCATTCATTCACATCTCGATGTTCGCGTGGGGAAAAACGGGAAAAACGAGAACGTTTATTTCGCGCTTATGGCTGAAAGGGATAGGCTGTGGAAAACGGCTATGCGGTTGCCGGCGCAGCCGTCAGGCCTGCCGGGAGAGGAAGGGCCACCGTCTGATTGAGTTGTAGCCGCTGCCCCCCAGGAAGTGCCGCGCGACCCGAGTGTCTCGCTCACACCGTCTTCTACGAAGACAAGTGTCTTCTCGTTAGGCGCTCGAGAATCCGTTCGGCCGTCGTCGGAGCAAAAACTCGTCGCCGCGGCGAGGTCGCCGGGTTGAATTGAGGCCGGCGCGGCTACGGATAACAGCTTGTTGAAAAACCTTGCGGAACCGTGTCATTCCGAGCGGAGCGAGGAATCTCGCCTTGAAACTGAAGGAAATACGAGATTCCTCGTCGCCTACAGCTCCTCGGAATGACACCTTCGGCGAGTTTTCAACGAACTGCTAAACCCTCTCTTACCTGTTTTACCGCGCCGCGAGCGACGCGGTCTTGACAACTGCGCGCTCTTATACTAGTATCTTGATCGACTTACTTTGAATTTGGAGCAATCACATTTCGAGCAAGATTGTGATCGAAAACCGAGTGAAGAGCTCTACCCCCAAGGAGGCTGCATGAGTCGGATTCTGTCGGAAGTCATGGCAAACATTCGCCACGGTGGAATATTGATCGTAAGTCTCGCCCTGTGCACGCAGGTTGTGGCGCAGGTGGATACAGGAACGATCAGCGGTACGGTGCGAGACCCCTCTGGAGCCGTAGTTCCCAACGCGAGGGTAACCATCCGCAATACGGGCACAGGTTTGGCGCAAGACGTCACGACGGACTCTGCCGGCTTGTACGTGTCGTTGCCGCTTTACGCGGGTGAGTACGACGTTGAAGTGGAAGCCTCAGGGTTCCGGAAGGAGGTCCAACACGTGACCCTGGCCGTCGCGGAAAGGAGGGTTGCTGATTTTTCTATGAAAGTCGGCGCCGCGACACAGGAGATTAAGGTGGCAGCCGCGGCTGCCGCGCTGCAAACCGAAAGTACGACCCTCTCCAACCTCCAGAGCCAAAGGAACATTGATAACTTACCGTTGAACG
>JASHYZ010000557.1 GCA_030042795.1 Terriglobia bacterium
GTTTCCAGCGTGTCCACTGCCACCACATATTGCGCGATTTCGTTCGTGAGACCTTCGTTCGCGAATTGCAACTGGTCAATCTGCGCCTTTTGCGAAGTCATCGTTTGCTCGTTCGTCTCCACGGAGGCCTTCGAGCAGTATTTTCAGCATCTCAAGCCGGATGGATTAGTCGCTGTCACTCGTTGGGAATTCAAACAGCCGCGTGAAGCCTTGCGGGTTGCATCTGTCGCGCTCGAAGCCCTGAGACGTTTGGGCGTGACGGACCCGTCGCGCAATTTCATCGTCATCTCCGACGGCCCACTCAATGAAGACGGCCGGCCGGTGGCCGTTCTCGCTAAGAAAAGTGCGTTTACAGCATCCGAAGAATTGCGCGTCCAGGCCTACCTTCAAGCTAATCCGAACCTCTGTGCTTTGTACCTGCCGCCGGTCCCAGGACACAACCCGTTCTCGCAGTTGATCACGTCCGGCGATCCCGGTGCTTTCGTCCGGAGCTACGCCTACAACATCTCTCCTGTGAGCGATGACGTACCTTTCTTTTTCTTCACGCTCAAGATGCCGCAAGTGCTAGCGTCCGCGGCTGAGACTCATCGGGGTATTGATTGGAAGGTAAGCGTCGGTGTGGTGGTGCTGGGAATCGTGCTACTCATCTCGATCCTGGCAGTGCTGGCTTTGCTCATCCTACCTTTGGCCTTGGGGGGACCTAGTAGGCCGAAAGCCATCCTGGGCCTGATGTATTTTGTGGCGATCGGGTTGGGGTACATTCTTGTCGAGATCACCTTTGTACAGCGCCTGGTGCTGTACCTGGGGCATCCCACTTACGCCATCACAGTAGTGGTCTTCCTTCTGCTGCTGTCGAGCGGCGTAGGCAGCTTGGTTTCGCGCCGCTTGGCGCTTCGGCCCCAGAGCTTCCACCTGCCGCTGGCGGTCATCGCCGGAGCCTTACTCGTCTACACAATCGTTTTGCCGTCTCTACTCGCCTCTGGTGTGGGCTTGCCCTTCGGACTGAAGTTGCTGGTGAGCGGCGCCATTCTGGCGCCTCTGGGATTCGTGATGGGAATCCCGTTTCCCACTGGACTACGGGCGGTGGCTGCAGTTCCAGTAGAAGACGACATGTTCAAATTGACGCGGGACACTCGAAACGGGACCGACGAGAACGGCGGCTTAGTGGAATGGGCCTGGGCGCTGAACGCCGGCTCCAGCGTTCTTGGTTCGGTGCTGGCGATTGTTATTGCCATCAATCTCGGGTTGAAGATCACCTTGGCTTGTGGGGCGGCCGCGTATCTTGCGGCCTGGGCGCTGGGTCATCGAGTGATCGCGCATTACACGGAGGTATCAGCATGAGAACCGCTCTTCCCCGGCGTGAGTTTCTTGTCCGCAGTGGTCAGGCTGGGCTGGCTTGGATGGCAGCGTCGGTTCCTGCATCCGCCTCTACCGCGTCGTTACCCAATCCCGTTGGCTACGCGACCATATCCTGGCCGCGCAGTCAGTTCGAACAGGCTCTCGATGCCATCGCCGCGCTGCACTACCAGGGCGCACAGTTGCTGGGCTGGGTTGCGGATGATTACGCAGGCTCGAAACAAGCCGAGTTGCGCGACAAACTGAAGTCACTCCGCATCATTCCCGTGGCGCTCTCCTGCTGGGGAGTGACTTTGGATCCCGCGAATCTCGGCCCTGTCAGCAGCAAGTTCGCAGCGTACGCGGAATTCCAGCACGGACTCAACGGACTTTATTTGCAAGTGACGGATGGCGGCCATCCCAACCAGACTTATTCACCGGACCAGATCAAGGCTCTCGGCGCCCGCATGAACGAGCTTGGCAAAATCGCGCGTGACTCGGGTCTACAACTGGGTTATCACCCTCATTTCGGGACTCTCGGCGAAACGCGGCAAGGACTCGGTCAAGTGCTGGAGGCCACGGACCCGAGCTACGTTAAGCTGATCGCGGACGTCGCCCATCTCAGCCTCGGCGGCGCGGATCCTGCTGAAGTCATCCGCACGTATCGGGACCGCTTGCTCTTCCTTCACTTCAAAGACGTGCGCAAGGATATCGCCAAGCTAGCGGCCGCGAATCGAGACCAGGTGCGCAGCGCGAAGTATCACTTTTGCGAAATCGGCACCGGGACCGTAGATTTTGCCGCTATTCTCGCGGCCATGAGGAACACTCGATTTTCCGGCTGGGTCATCGTGGAGCTCGACGCATACGAGCCACCGGCGGGCGGTCCCGCCGAGGCCGCTCGCACCAATGCAACGGCGCTCGAAAAGATGGGGTTCAGGATCAGTCAAACTGCGGCGGCTTAGCGCGGCGAAGGCCTTTTGTCTTCGTTCCGTTCGGGCGAGTGAAGAGGAAGAACACTCAACAGCACGGAGCGCGCGATGACCATTCCAGCGAGCGTGGTTGAATCCATCGGAAACATGCCCATCGTGCCGCTAGAGAGGTTGTGGTGCCTGGCAGCGCGCGTTTCCGGCGAAGCTGGAGTGGGCGAACCCCACCGGCAACCTAAAAGACCGCATGGGGAGGGCGGCCATCGAAGCCCGCGGAATCCGATGGCCGCCTGCCTCCCCGAGGAACGGTTGTGGAATACACGCCCGGTACCAACCCGAAACGCGACGTTGATATGCATATAGCGCACGATTAACAGCCACCGCCGCGCTCAATTTGAGAGAGGCGGACGATAGGCGGTGCTTGATGCGGCCCCCCCCCTCAGCGGAGTGGTCGCTCAACATGGTGCATTTCAGCATATGGATATTGCTGATAGAGTACAATAGGAACCTTCGGGAAGAGCCAATAATTCGGCCGAACGGGAGACCAATGAGGATTCTACTCGCAGACGATGACCGCGTTTCGCGGCTCGCACTCGCGGACATTCTCGCCAAATCGGGCCATGAGGTGGTAGAGGCGGAGGACGGAGAAGCAGCCTGGAAGATCCTTCAGGAGCAAGGCGCGCCCAAGCTGGCGCTGCTTGACTGGATGATGCCGAAGATGGATGGCCTCGAAGTCATCCGGAAGGTGCGCGACGTCTTCGGGAGTGAACTTATCTACCTCATTCTCATCACTTCGCGAAGCCGCCGGGATGACCGTGTCGTGGGACTCGAAGCCGGCGCCGACGACTATCTCACTAAGCCGGTTGATCCAGTCGAGCTGCGGGTGCGGATCAAAGCATCTGAGCGCATTATCCAGCTTCAAATGAGCCTCTCGGACCGCGTCGCGAAGCTTCAGAGCGTTTTGGCAGCGCGGCGGCAACTGCAGGAAGCGCTCCTGAAGGAAGGGCATCATCTCCATGTCCTGATGGAGCATCTTCCCGAGGCTATCTACTTCAAGGACACTTCGAGCCGCTTCACCCGAATCAACAGGGCTCACGCCGAGCGGATGGGGCTGACTGACCCGAGCGAGGCCATCGGCAAGACCGATTTCGATTTTTTCACTCCGGAACACGCCCAGCCTGCCTTTGACGACGAACAGGAGATCATGCGTACCGGCAAGGCAATGGTGGCTAAGGAGGAAAAAGAAACGTGGCCGGATGGGACAGTCACCTGGGTGGTTTCGAGTAAAATGCCGCTCCGTCAGCCGAACGGGGAAATTATAGGCACCTTCGGCGTCTCCCACGACATTACCTGGCGGAAGAACGCTGAGGAGGCCAGCCGCTTCCTGGCGTCGATTGTAGAAGCCTCTGGTGATGCTATCTCCGGCATGGACCTTGAGGGAAACATCTTGACTTGGAACCGGGGCGCCGAATTGCTGTACGGGTACCGCGCTGATGAAGTGAAGGGTAAGGCGATTTCCATGCTGATTCCGCCTGAGCGCCCCGGCGAAATGGAACATATCGTCAGAGAGCTCAAGGAGGGAAAGACGATCTCCCACTTCGAGACCGTGCGTACCGCAAAGGACGGCAGGCGAATCGACGTGTCTCTAACCTGCTTTCCCGTCACCGACTCGAGAGGCCGAATAACGGGCAGCGCGGATATCGCGCGTGACATTACCGCGAGCAAGCGGGCGGAGGAAGCCCTGCGAAAGCGAGGAACGAATTCGGCTGATCGTTGATACCGCCCTCGACGCTGTGATCACCATGGACTGCGAGGGTGCGATTGCAGGTTGGAATGCGCAGGCCGAAAGTCTCTGTTTGGCTGGTCTTGCGAGGAAACACTGGGCCGCTGCCTGTCCGAAACTATAATTCCGACTTGGTATCAAGAAGACTGGAGAGGATTTCACCTCTCCGATCCGGTACGCTCTTAGGCGCATTGGCCAAGCGGGGCAGATGCCGCTCTCGCGTCCGCAGCTCTTGTGGCCGCAACACACAAATCCCCCCGCAGACCCAACTGCGGGGTCCGGCTACCGTTCTCGTCAGAACGGCCAGAAGGACCACAGTGGGCTATAATCGAGAAAAACTCCCATGGCTAAACCGCGTGAAGCCAAGGCGTCTTCGGGCGTTACCGGCGGCGCACACAGGCGCAGGACCCGACACCTGGCGCAAACGACCGATGCGGTACTGGTTGTTGCCGGCTCTTCTCCTGCCGCATCGGCCTCTCGCTTGAAGCAGGAACGGTCCGTGGGCGAAGCCTCCGCAGTGCGCCAGCTTGAGCGCGCCGACGTGTGGAATCAGGTGCAGAAGCTTGCTTTGCAGCAGCTTGACCGGCTGGTGACTTTGGAGCCCAGGGTCTTGCGCGACGAATCACCCAAGCCTGTCCACGATCTTCGCGTGGCCAGCCGCCGCGTGCAATCTCTAATGGACTTTTTTTATGCGCCACCGCGGCCGCAGGAGGTTCAAAAGCTCCGCCGCCGGCTGCAGCGCACCCGGCGGGCTTTGGGTGATCTGCGGAATCAAGACATGATGGCCTCGCGGACCGGCCGCATCCTGGCCCGCAAGCGCGCGACGCACCGCGAGGCCTGGGAGGCCGTGCACGCGTACATCCTGAAACTGCGGCCCAAGACCGCAGCGCGCGCACATCGTAAGCTCACCCAGCTTAACCTGGCGGAGGTCTATCTCCGTCTGCGCGCAGAACTGGCTGGCAAGGCGAGGTCTTCGGCTGCTTCACGGGTGATTACATTCCCGCAGCAAGCGGTGACGGAATCATCATCGGGCACGCCGGTGGAGAAGGGTTCGCACGCCAAGCCGCAGGTTCACGTGACGCCTGCCGGCCGCTTCGCCGATCGCCTCGGCGATCTCTGGCAGGATTTCGAAGGCCGGGCCGCCGGCCCGGCGCGTGACGCGAGCGACCTACACGCCCTCCGCATCGCGGCCAAGCGGCTGCGATACACCATCGAAGTAGCGGCTGACCTTGAGATTTCAGGGAGCGTGGAAGTGCTGGACTGGCTCCGCCGACTCCAAGGCAAGCTTGGCGATTGGCACGATGCTGAAGTGTTGGGCCAGACGATGATCGAAATGGTGGCGCGGCGCCCGTTCCTGGAGCAGCGCCTTGCGCTGGCCATCGATATTCAAAAACTGGTGCTGAGCTTGCGAAGCTCGAAAACCCGTTCCTGCGCAGCTTACCTTCGCGCCGCGTTTAAGTCCACCGAGTACCGGCGCACGACTGACTGGATTGCTCAGTGGGCTGCTTTGCGGCGGCAGGTGGACTAAGGCTGCACTGTGATGGCGCGTTAACTCGCCTCGTCCCTCGATGGCGTCGATCTCCTGCAGCAGAATATCAGCCTTTATTTTGCTCAACGACCGACGAACTGCGACCACTGCTCGCGAAGGTAGTTGTCTGTCATGCCGGCAATGTAGTCGCAAATCACCCGATGAGCCGGCTCCTCCTGAGTCTTGGCGAAATACGAAGGCGGAAGGCGCCGCGGCTCCTTCATGAAGTAGTCGAAAAGCCCGTCGATAAGCCGGGCGATGCCTTTACGCTCGCTGTCTACGTTCGGATGCTCGTAAAGACTCCGCTGCAGGAATTCCTTCAGCGACCGGTTCTCACCAGCCTTGGCCCCGCTGAAGCCCACCAGACGTGAGGCTGAAGCCCGAACGTCTGCGACACTCTGCACGCCGCGCTCTTCGAATCGAGCGCGGGTGGAGTCGATGAGGTCTGTGGCCAGGGAATCAAGTAGACCCTTCAGCGCTTCGTTGAAGCGCAGCTTCTCAGCGGCCTCCGGGTATCGCCGCTCGACCGGCGCATAGAAACCCTCAAACAGCGGCACGCCTTCGCGGATCATTTCCAGGTTAAGCAGCTTCGATTCGTAACCGTCGTCCAGATCAGCCGAGTTGTAAGCGATCTCGTCAGCCAGGTCGATAAGCTGGGCTTCGAGCGGCGGGCGCTCCGCAAGGCGATACTCGATGAGCTCGGGATGGAGCTTGAGGTCGTAGTCGCGCGAGTGCTTAATAATGCCTTCCCGCACTTCGAAGGTGAGGTTAAGCCCGGGAAAGGCGGCATACTTTTGCTCGAAGCGCTCCACGATGCGAAGCGCGTGCAGGTTGTGATCGAAGCGCTCACCG
>JASHYZ010000558.1 GCA_030042795.1 Terriglobia bacterium
AGTTGGCTTACCATCAGGCCGCCGATGATCGCAATGCCAAGGGGCCGGCGCATCTCCGATCCGGTGCCAGTCATGAGCGCCAGCGGAACGGCGCCCAAAATAGCGGCCATCGTGGTCATCATGATCGGACGAAACCGCAGCAGACACGCCTGATAAATGGCGTCGCGGGGACTCTTGCCGCCGCCGCGCTCTTCGGAGATGGCAAAATCGACCATCAGAATGGCGTTTTTCTTGACGATGCCAATAAGCAGGATGATACCTATAATGGCGATTACCGTCAGCTCCGTGCGTGTGAGCATCAGTGCCAACAGTGCGCCCACGCCTGCCGGAGGCAGAGTGGAGAGAATTGTGACCGGATGGACGTAGCTTTCGTAAAGCATCCCGAGCACGATATACACCGACAGCAGGGCCGTCGCGATCAAGAGCGGCTGATTGCCGAGCGACTCCTGGTAGGCTTGGGCGGTGCCGGCGAACCCGGTATGGATGGTCGAGGGCAGTTGAACCTTGAATGCAGCCGCATTGATGGCGTCAACCGCATCACCCAGCGCGATGCCCGGCCGCAGGTTAAATGAAATGGTGGCAGCCGGGGAAAGGCCCTGGTGATTCACCGCGAGCGGGGCGGTATCGGGGGCGTAATGAGCGATGGCATCGAGAGGAACTTCCTGACCGCTGGGGGAGTCCACGTACACCTGGTGGAGGATCTCGGGATCCGTCAGGAATTCTGGCGCCGCCTCCATCACCACGTGATACTGGTTCAGCGACATGTACATGGTAGAAACTTGCCGCTGGCCGAAGGCGTCGTAGAGGGTATTGTCGATCAACTGGGGAGAGATCCCGAAGCGGGCAGCCGTGACACGGTCGTAGTCAACAACGGCCTGGAGGCCATGATTCTGCTGGTCGCTGTTGACGTCGGCGATGATCGGAATGGCCTTCAACTCCTGCAGCATGCGCGGCGCGTACTCGTTAAGATCCGGCAGGTTGTCGCCCCTCATGGTGTACTGATATTGGGCGCTGCTCGACCGTCCACCCACCCGCACATCCTGAGAGGCCTGAAGGAAAAGGGAGGCGCCTGGCACCCGCGCCAGCTTGGGCCGCAGCCGGTTGATTACCTGATCTGCCGTGACATTTCGCTCCGAAGGTGGCTTCAAGGAAATGAACATCCGCGCAGAGTTCGAACCCGCCCAGCCGCCGGTAAAGCCATTGACGGTGTCCACGGCCGGGTCGGCGTCCACAATGTTGACCATGGTGCGCAGAATCCTGTCCATGGACTGAAACGACGAATCCTGGTCGGCCTGGATGGCACCCGCGATTCGGCCGTTGTCCTGTTGAGGAAAGAATCCTTTGGGCACGTGAATGTAGAGATAGAAGTTGAGCGCGATCACGCCTAGCAGCACCAACATCGTCAATGCAGGGTAGTCGAGGACGTGGGTTAAGGTCCTGCCGTACGTACCGACGATCCAGTTGAAAGCCCGCTCGCTGGCGCGGTAAAGACGGCCGTGCGACTCGTGCTGCTTCAGCAGGTGGGCGCACATCGCCGGGGTAGTACTGAGCGACACCAAGAGTGAAACCACGATGGCCGCCGACAGAGTGACCGCGAATTCGTGAAACAGCCTGCCGACGATGCCGCCCATGGCCAGCAAGGGGATGAAAACGGCGATCAATGATGTGCTCATGCTGAGCACTGTGAACCCGATCTCTCTCGCTCCCTTCAGCGCCGCCTCGACAGGAGGCATGCCCTGTTCCAGGTAACGGGTGATGTTCTCGATGACGACAATGGCATCGTCGACGACGAAGCCCGTACAGATGGTGAGCGCCATCAGCGATAAATTATCGAGGCTATAACCGAAAAGGTACATGACACCGAACGTCCCGATAATGGAGACGGGCACCGCGATGCTGGGGATCAAGGCGGTGCGCGGGCTTCTGAGAAAGACGAAGACCACCAGGATCACGAGCACCACGGAGATCCCTAGCGTCTCCTCAACGTTCTTGACCGAGGCACGGATCGTGACGGTTTGGTCCATCGCCACCTGGACGTTTATCGACCGCGGCATTGCCGCCTCGAGCTGCGGCAGGGCAGCTTTGATGCGATCGACGGTATCGATAATGTTGGCGTTCGCCTGGCGAAAAATGATGACGAGCACGGAAGGCTTGTCATTGGCGTAGCCGGCGTTGCGAAGGTCCTCGACGGAATCGACGGCATGGCCGATGTCTGAGATTCGCACGGCCGAGCCGTTGTGGTAGGTGACGATTACCGGAGCGTAGTCAATCGCCTTAAACAGCTGGTCGTTGGCGCCTACCTGCCAGGTGCGCTGGCCGTCGGAGAAGTATCCTTTCGGGGTATTGCTGTTGGCAGCGCTCAATACGCCGCGCACCTGTTCAAAGCTGATCCCGTACTTGTTCATCTGCGTCGGGTTCAATTCGATGCGGACGCCGGGCAGGGCGCTTCCGCCCACCACCACTTGGCCCACCCCACTAATCTGGGAAAACTTTTGGGCCATGATCGAGTCGGCGATGTCGTACATCTGCCCCTTGGTGAGCACCGGCGAAGTAAGGGCGAGCATGTAAATAGGCGAGTCTGCAGGGTTCGCCTTGCGATAGGTCGGATTGCTGGGGAGGTTGGTGGGCAGGTAACCCCGAGCCGCATTGATGGCTGCTTCCACGTCGCGCGCGGCCGCGTCAATGTTGCGATTGAGGTCGAACTGCAAAGTTACGCTCGTCTGTCCCATGGTGCTCGACGAAGTCATTTCCGTAACCGACGCGATGCGGCTGAACTGGCGCTCGAGGGGAGTTGCCACAGCGGAAGCCATGGTTTCCGGGCTGGCGCCAGGAAGGTTAGCTCCCACGGAAATCGTGGGGAAGTCCACCTGCGGCAGAGGGGCCACCGGCAGCATGCGAAAAGCCACAACGCCCGCCAGGAAGACCGCTGCCGTCAGGAGCGTGGTGGCGATCGGTCGGCGAATGAAAGGTTGTGAGATGCTCATGAGCCTTTGCCGTGTCAGTTGGCGGGAAGCGGTTCCGCGCCGTGGCTAACTGCGCCCTCGTGTGAGAATCTCCGCGCCAGGCGATCAAACCAGAGATAGACCACGGGCGTCGTGTAAAGTGTGAGGAGCTGGCTCAACAGTAGACCGCCCACAATGCTGATGCCCAGCGGCCGACGCAGTTCCGACCCTACGCCGCTGCCTAGCGCCAGCGGGATTCCGCCGAGCAGAGCCGCCATCGTGGTCATCATGATGGGCCGGAAACGGAGCAAACACGCCTGATAAATGGCATTGACGGGAGTCATGCCTTCCTTGCGCTCTGCCTCCAGAGCGAAGTCGATCATCATGATGGCGTTCTTCTTGACGATACCGATCAGCAAGATGATGCCGATGAGGGCCACGATGCTGAAATCGGTGCGGCAGATCATGAGCGCCAGCAGCGCTCCTACGCCCGCGGAAGGAAGCGTGGAGAGAATTGTGATGGGGTGCACGTAGCTCTCGTAGAGAACGCCCAGCACGATGTAGACGGTAATGATGGCCGCCAGAATCAGCATCGGCTCGCTCGAGAGTGAGTTTTGGAATGAGGCGGCGGTACCTTGAAACGCCGCCTGGATACTGGGCGGCAGTTGCACTTCCGCTTTCACCTTGTTAATGGCGTCGATGGCGTCGCCGAGTGAAGCGTCGGGAGCAAGGTTGAAGGACAACGTCACCACGGGAAACTGGCCCTGATGATTAACGGTGAGCGGTGCCGTAGTCTGCTCCACGTGCGTGAACGCAGAGAGCGGCACCTGGCCTCCGTTTGCGAAAACGGATGTAGACGGCACCGCCCCGCCTCCGAACGTGTTGTCGGAGGCGATGGTGGAGGAACCTACTGAGGACGAGGTGGTGGCTAGCGTGGCTGAGTTGGCTGTCAAGGAACTGGTCGGGCCGTAAAGCTGTGTTGCCGCTGATCCTCCCGCCACCACAGACGAAGAAGCACTCGAGGCGCTCGACCCTGACGCGCCCGTGCGGATGTACAAATCGCGCAGATTCAGCGGATTCTTATCGTACGCCGGCTTCACGTCCAGAACCACGTGGTACTGGTTCAACTGGGTAAAGATTGTCGAGACCTCCCGTTGGCCATAAGCGTCGTAGAGCGTCTGGTCGATCGTCGAAGGCGAGATGCCGAGACGATAAGCCGTCTCACGATCGAACACCACCGTGGCCTGAAGCGCTCCCACCTGCTGGTCGCTCGCCACGTCGCGTAGTTGCGGGAGTTTTTGCATGGCCGCCAGCATGCGGGGCGCGTAGACACCCAACTCGTCCGCGCTCGGATCCTCCAGCGTGTATTGAAATTGCGTCCGGCTGACACGGTCATCGACGGTCAAGTCTTGTACTGGCTGCATGAAGAGAGTAATGCCCGGCACCGCGGCGAGCTCGGGCTGCAATCGCCGGATCACGTCCGTGGCGCTGATCTTGCGCTGTTCGAGAGGTTTGAGGTTGATCAGAATTCGGCCGCTATTCAGAGTGGTGTTAGTTCCGTCAACGCCAATGAAGGACGACAAGTTGTCGACTGCAGGATCCTTCAGGATCAACGCCGCTAGGGCTTGCTGCTCACGCGACATCTGCTGGAATGAAACGGTCTGCGCGGCTTGCGAGACGCCCTGAATCACACCTGTATCCTGGATCGGGAAAAACCCCTTGGGAATATAGACGTAGAGCAGGATGGTGAGCACGAGGGTCGCGACTGCAACCAGTAGGGTAGCGGTCTGGCGTCGAAGCACCCATTGCAACGTGCGGTCATACCAGCCAATCACCAGATTCCAGGCGTGTTCGGAAATCCGGTAGAAGTGACTTTGTTGCTCAAGCGGCTTGTGCTTCAGCAGTTTCGAGCACATCATCGGCGTTAGCGTCAGTGACACGACGGCTGATACCAGGATTGTCACCGCCAAAGTAACCGCAAACTCCCGGAACAGCCGTCCCACAATGTCGCCCATGAAGAGCAGCGGAATGAGCACCGCGATCAGCGAGACCGTCAGAGAAATAATGGTAAAGCCTATCTGCTCCGAGCCACGCAGCGCTGCCTGCAATGGCGAGTCGCCCTCCTCGATATAGCGGCTGATGTTTTCGATCATTACGATGGCGTCGTCCACTACAAATCCCGTGGAGATCGTGAGGGCCATCAATGTAAGGTTATTGAGACTATAACCCAGCAGGTACATCACTCCGAAAGTGCCGACGATGGAAAGCGGCACCGCGATGCTGGGGATGACAGTAGCCGAAAGACTACGAAGAAACAGGAAGATGACCATTACGACCAGGGCGACCGTCAGCACCAGAGAGAATTCTACGTCCTTTACCGACGCTCGAATGGTGGTGGTGCGGTCGGTAAGGATCTTGTAGTTGACGGACTTCGGCAGTGTCAACGTCAACTGAGGCAGCAACGTTTTGATGTGATCGACGACGGTGATGATGTTGGCGCCCGGCTGGCGCTGGATGTTGACGATCACAGCGGGCTGGGTGTTCATCCAAGCAGCCTGATAGACGTTTTCGGCGTCCTCTTCCACCGAGGCCACGTCCGTGAGTTTCACCGGAGAGCCGTTCCGGTAGGCAATGATGAGCGGCTTGTAGTCGTCCGCCGACAGCAGCTCATCGTTCGCTCCGATCTGATAAGCCTGATGAGTGCCGTCAAAGCTGCCCTTGGCCTGATTCACATTGGCGGCGAGGATGGCGCTGCGAAGATCTTCCAGGTTGAGGCCATAGGCTGCGAGCGTCGTAGGGTTGGCATCAATGCGAACGGCGGGCTTCTGTCCGCCGCTGATGCTCACCAGACCGACGCCGGCCAACTGGGAGATCTTGGGCGCGAGCCTGGTGTCGGCCAGATCCTCCACCGAGGACAGTGGCATAGCGTCGGAGGTCAGGGCCAGGGTCAAAATGGGCGTGTCAGCCGGGTTCGTCTTGCTGTAAACAGGAGGCGCCGGAAGATCGGGCGGAAGGTAAGTCCCGGAGGCGTTGATCGATTCCTGGACCTCCTGCTCGGCGACGTCGATATTGAGGCTGAGGTTAAATTGCAGCGTGATCAGGGAGCAGCCGCTCGAGCTGATGGAGGTCATCTGCTGCAGGCCGGGCACCTCGCCGAACTGCCGCTCCAGCGGTGCCGTCACCGAGGTGGCCATCACGTCCGGGCTTGCCCCAGGATAAAAGGTGACAACCTGAATGGTGGGGTAATCGACCTCCGGGAGCGCCGAGACAGGCAGTTCCTTGTAAGCGACCGCGCCCGCGAGCATAATCGCGGCCATCAGCAGGGAGGTAGCGACCGGCCGGAGAACAAAGGTTCGTGAAGGGCTCATCTAACTCCCGCCTCCGCTGCGGGAGGTCTCTCCGCTTGTGGAGGTCTCAAACGTGGTCCGGACCTTGGCGCCCTCCTGAAGCCTATCGACGCCGGTCATCACCACCACGTCGCCAGGGTTTAGACCTGAGCTGACTTCGGACTGGTTGTCTTCCGTAGTGCCCTCCTTGATCTGGCGTACGGTCACAGTGGAGTCCGGCTTCACCAGCCACACATAAGTCTGTTGACTGTTGCGCTGGATGGCAGCCGTAGGCACCAACGTGACGCCCTGCTTCTCTTCCACCAGTAAGCGCGCGTTGACGAATTGATTGGGAAACAGGGCATTGTCTGTGTTCGGGAACGTGGCCCTCAGCTTTACGGTTCCTGTGGTGGGATCGATCTGGTTGTCCAGAGTGGTCAAGGTTCCGGTCGCCAATTTTTTCATGTTGCGATCAAACGCTACCACCTGCAGGTGCTGCCCGGCCCTCCACCTCTGGATCACGGGGTCCAACTGGTCCTCCGCAATGGGAAAGACAACGGTGATTGGTTGAAGCTGCGTGATCACGACTAAACCGTTGCTGGGCTGAACGTAGTTTCCGGGATCCACCAGGCGCAGGCCAACGCGGCCGGTGATGGGGGCGTCGATATGGCAGTAAACGAGATTGAGCTTGGCGCTATCGATAGCCGCTTGATCGGTTTGCACCACGCCTTCGTCGGATTTGACCAGGGCCACCTGGGTGGCAAGCGTTTGCTCCGGAACCGCCCGCTCCGGCACGAGGGTCTGATAGCGCTTAAGGTCAACGCGCGCGTTGTCAAGATTGGCCTGGTCCCTGGCGAGAGCTGCCTGGGCGGTTTCCAACTGCACCTGGTAAGGCCGCGGGTCGATTTCGGCAAGCGGGTCTCCCTGGTGAACCATGTCACCTTCCTTGTATAGGACCTTCGTCAGGTATCCGCTGATTTGACTCATCACGGTGACCGCATGCTCCGGGACCACTGCGCCAGGATCGACAATGAAAACGCCAATGTTACCCTTGACGGCTTTAACCACCACCACGGGCGTGTTTCCTCCGGCGCCTCTTCGGCCTCCTGCACCCGAAGAAGTTGTGCCCACAGTTGGCTGCGCACTGCTCTTCGGCCAGAAGCGGTACGCGACGGCGGCGGCGACGATCAAAAGCACAACCCAGAGCCAACCTCGGCGCCGGCGAGGCGTTTGACTATTCGAGCTGCCGTTGGTCCCGTTGGCAAGGATGGGCTCATCTTCCACAATCACGGATCGGCGTGGTTGCTCATTCATAAATCAGGTCCTCGGATCCCGGTTAGAGCTGCTTTTTCTTTGCTTCTTAAGTCTCTGAATTCCAGTACTAGTGAGTGACGGCGGCCTCATTCTGAAGCACTGCGATTTCTTGTTCACCGGTGGGCAGGCAGGCCCCGCACCGGAAGCTGGATGAATCACCAAGGCGTTTGTTGCGATGAGGAACTGAAGTCATTGTCTTCTACTGGATAACCCCGAAGCCTTGTCTAAAAATTGGTTAGATGCTCGTTAAGGCAGAATGCGCTCACCTCACCCTGTACTTTCAGGAATTCTTGTATCATACACCTCGATGGTTTCTCTCTGGTCAATTGGCCTGCATTCAGGAGCAGCCTCATTCAACAACCACTATTGACGTGTCTGGCGAAAGTCTGGTTTCAGGGTCCGGATGGAGCCTAGGCTGACTGCCTTCTGGGCTATAAGTACTCTTCATACTGTTCGTTTGCGGACAGGACTGCCCCGAAACGCAATGGCGCTAGAGGAGCCGCCTCGGGCGCGTCAGGCGTGATCCATCACATACGCAGCCGTTTAGCCGCAAACGCCGTCTGGCCTTGGAAGTGCACTCTAATCTCACGACGGATTAGTGTGCGGCAGGGCCATACTTCTGGAGGTTAATGATGGGCTCACTCTTTCAGGACCTTCGATACGGTTACCGGACGTTGGCTAAGAATCCCGGCTTCGCCGCCGTTGCAATCCTGACTCTGGCACTGGGCATTGGAGCGAATACAGCCCTGTTTTCGGTGGTGAACGGCGTACTCCTCAATCCCCTGCCCTACCCGCATCCGGAGCAACTCGTCACACTTCATGAGAGTAAGCCGAACTTCGAAACCGGGGCCATTCCCTACCTGAACTTCGTGGACTGGCAGAACCAAAACCACACGTTCTCTTCCATCGGCATCAGCCGCGGATATAACTTCACTCTGACTGGCATGGGTGAAGCCGAGCGGCTGCAAGGCGACTGGGTGTCCGCCAGCCTCTTCTCGACCCTGGGCGTCAAGCCCGTTATTGGCCGCGATTTCACTCCCGAGGACGACCGGTTCGGCGCGGGACCTGTGGCACTGATCAGCGCAGCCTTGTGGAAGCGCAAGTTTGGCTCCGCAGTGGGCGTGCTGGGAAAGAGCATCACCCTAAACGGAAATGACTTCACCATAATCGGTGTCATGCCGGCGAATTTGAACGACCGTCTGTCAAGTTTCCGTCCGGGTGACGTCTACGCCCCCATCTGCCAATGGCCCAATTCTGCCCTCCATAACCGCAGGGCCGCGCTCGGCCTGCACGGAATCGGACGCATGAAGCCCGGCGTTACCCTCGAGCAGGCGAAAGCAGACTTACAGGCCATCGCCCGAAATCTTGCTGTCGCCTACCCGGATGCGAACAGGGGCACGACCGCAAACGTTCTGCTGTTGAAGCAAGACATCGTGGGCAGAATTCAGCCCTATCTGCTGGCCCTTCTGGCCGCCGTCGGTTTTGTCTTGCTGATTGCGTGCGTGAACGTGGCTAACTTGTTACTCGCACGCTCTACAGGCCGGGCGCGTGAATTCGCCATCCGTGCAGCTCTGGGCGCCGGCCAGGGCAGGGTGATCCGCCAGCTTCTTACCGAAAGCGTGCTCCTCGCCTTGGCTGGCGGGGCGTTGGGCTTGCTACTCGCATCCTGGAGTACCCGGGCAGCGCGCGGCAGGCTTCCCACGGCTCTGCCGCGCGCCGCGGACATCGGCATCGACGCGCGCGTGCTCATCTTCACCGCCGCCGTTTCCCTGCTAGCCGGGATTCTTTTCGGCCTGGCGCCGGCACTGAAGACCGCCAGACCCGACCTCCACGAAACGCTCAAGGAAGGCGGCCGCGGCTTAAGCACCGCACGCCACCGCGCGCATGCCACGCTGGTGGTGGTTGAAATGGCAATGGCGGTAGTTTTGCTCGTCGGGGCGGGGCTGATGATCCGGAGTCTGGCGCGCATTTGGAACGTCGACCCGGGGTTTGACCCGCATGACGTCCTTACATTCAACGTCTCGCTTCCGCCGGCAATGAACAACGCCACCCCGACGGCCCTTCGCGCCGCCCTGCGGGGGCTCGATGACCGTCTCGCCTCCACCCCTGGCGTCAAGGCAGTGTCACTTTCCTGGGGCGCATTTCCCATGTACGACGAAGACGATCAGCAGTTCTGGCCCAACGGCCAGCCGCGGCCGCAGAGCGAAAGCGAGATGGATTGGACGCTGGACTACATCGTGGAACCAGACTACTTCAAGGTTATGGGGATCCCACTCCAGCGCGGCCGCATCTTTACAGCTCAGGAAGACGAACGGTCTCCTTTTGTCATTGTCGTCGATGACTTTTTTGCCGCCAAGTTTTTCCCCAACCAGAATCCTCTCGGCAAGCGCGTGAACCTTGCTTCCTACGATGCCAAAGCAGAGATTATCGGAGTGGTTCGGCATGTGAATCAGTGGGGCCTTGATTCCGATGACGTCAACCCGCTCCGCGCGCAGATGTATCTCTCGCTCCGGCAAATGCCGGATAGCTGGCTGTCACCGGGAGCAAGCGTGGTGGCACGTTCCTTCGGCGCGCCTGCAACGGTCATCACTCTCATTCGCAAAGCCATTCGCAATGTGAGCGCTGACGAGGTGGTCTACGGCTTCAAGACAATGGATGACATTGTCTCCTCTTCCGTAGCCGCCCGCCGGTTCTCGATGATCTTGCTCGGTACTTTCGCCGCTCTGGCGCTCATTCTGGCAAGCGTCGGCATCTACGGTGTCATTTCGTACCTCGCAGGCCAGCGTACACACGAGATCGGCGTGCGCATGGCGCTGGGGGCGCAACGCCGAGACGTGCTTCGGCTTGTTCTGGGCCAGGGCGTCGGCATGGCTCTCATCGGAGTCGCAACCGGACTCGCTGCCGCCCTGGGGCTGACGCGCCTGATGGCGAGATACTCCCTGCTTTATCGGGTCAGCGCCACCGATCCTCTCACCTTTGCCTGCGTTGCTCTGCTGCTCACCCTGGTGGCGCTCGCGGCCTGCTACCTTCCCGCCCGGCGCGCCATGCGCGTGGACCCCTTGGTGGCGCTGCGGTACGAATAAGGCATTGGCTAGCGGTTAGCCCGGTAGCCCAGCGCAGCCGCAACCGAAACGAATTGGGTCGCTTGCGGCCGGGCTATCTCCTTCCTCGCTAAAGTTTTGGAGAAGGGTGCCGATAACCAGGGGGTCCGCTTTCGAGCGGCTGCACGCTCTCGCAGCCATCGCACGCGGTCCAGATATTAAGGCACTATTTTGTCCGACCTCCTCGCGGAGCGGGCAGGACGGTTAACCGTGATTTCGATTAGAAAATACCTGGACCTGGACCCGAGCGAACCGAACAAGCATCGCCCGACGGGCGCCGGCGAGCTTCTGCCCTCGGTTCTGGAGGCCTACCGGGCAGC
>JASHYZ010000559.1 GCA_030042795.1 Terriglobia bacterium
AGTCACCCGCGAGCTGCTTGATGGTGAACTGGTCAAAAGGTATGTTCCGGTTGAAGGCCTCGATCACCCAGTCGCGATAGTGCGACATGTAACGTAGGTTATCGATGTGGTAGCCGGTGGTATCCGCATAGCGGGCCAGATCGAGCCAAGGCACGGCCATGCGCTCACCATAGTGAGGGGAGGCCAGCAGCTGGTCCACGCGTTTCTCGTAGGCATCCGGCGATTTGTCAGCCAGGAAGGAATCCAGCTCGGCCGGGGTGGGTGGTAGCCCCGTGAGATCGAACGTCACCCGCCGCAACAGCGAGGCTTTGTCGGTTTCCGGTGACGGCTTCAACCCTTCCTGCTCCAGGCGCGCCAGAACGAAATTGTCGATGGGATTTCGCACCCAGGCCTTATCCTGCACTTCCGGAATCGCAGGGCGCTTGGGTGCGATCCAGGCCCAGTGCGTCTCCCACTTCGCGCCCTGGTCAATCCACTCCTTAATGGTTTCGATTTGCTCGGCGGTCGGCCTTCGGGTGGCGTAAGGCGGCGGCATGCGAACGGCGGGATCGCTGGCGCTGATCTTCTGGTAGAGCTTGCTCTGCGCGGAGTTACCGGGAACGATGATGCGGTAGCCGCCGCGGTCTACAAACAAGCCTTCGGTCTCGTCAAGCCGCAAGTTGGCCATACGCTGCTTCTCGTCGGGTCCGTGACAGGTGAAGCAATTGTCGGCGAGAATGGGCCGGATCTCGCGATCGAAATCAACCTTGTGCGCCGGCTCGGCGGGCGGTGGCGACGCCTTTTGCCGGCTCGTCCCCAGGCAGAGGAGAGTGGCCGCGAATAGTACAATGGAAGCCCGTTTCACTGTGTAACCCTCCTATCCGGGAAGTGGAACGCCCCGGGCCGACGGTTCAACTTGCCGCAAAGTGAGCACTCGAAGGCGACGGTGAGTTCGTCAAAATCGAATCGCAGCGACAGCGGCCGCATGCGATGCCCGCAGTGCTCGCAGTCTTCCTCCCACGCGGCTACCCTCGCCCTGAGGTACTGCAGCGAGGCGTTCTCTTTGCCTCTCCATCTCATCTTCGAAGTATACATCCGGCCGAGGGGCCAAGGCTGGGATGGTGTGAAGAAACGCATGTTTCGTAAAGTCGTCACCCGACTACGTGGGGCGCCAAGTTCCGTCGGCTGTCCCGTAGGGACTGGCTACTACCACCACGTAGCCGTCCGGGTCTTTCATCCAGCACTCCCAGTGATTCGGACCGCCGTCAGGATCGGGTGGGTTTCGGTGCTTGGGCATGACGATCTCGACGTTCATTTCCGTGGAGCGCTGCAGGACCGCGTCAAAGTCATCTATCTCGAACCACAGCAGCACGCCGTTTCCGTACGGCTTGTCGTTGCGATCGCCGATGGGACCATGATTGTGCTCAACCCCGAACCTGTGCAACTGAAGAACAAGTTGGCCGTTCCACACCAACTGCTCATATTCCTTACCGCCATGGTTACTCCGGCAGCCCAGCAGACGCTGATACCATCGGCTGCTCGCTTCCACATCGGTTACGGCGATGAGGGGTTGAGGACGCACTGAATTATGGTAACACAAGGAGAACCCGAGAATTGTGCGGGGTTCGGCCGCACGAGGATGCAGGTCTCACGCAAAGGCGCCAAGGGCGCAAAGAAGAAGTTCCTTGCTTCCTGCGCCCACTTCGCGCCTTGCGTGAGAGATCGTTGCATTTCATACATCTTCCGAGGGAGAGCAGAAAACTGATTCACAAACTAGAGCCCCCTTCCGAGGAGCCTGGGTGAGAATTCGTGTGCCGCGCAGTGCAGGTGTGGACCCCCGCTGCACGGGGGTGACGACGAGAACTGAGGTTTGCCGAATGCTCCACGGCCTGGACACCAGCCTGCGCGGGGGTGGGCTTTTCATCCCCTTTGGCGGGCCGAAAGCCCATGGAGCGTTCGGAATGACAGCATTGGCAGGCCCTTTTCCGCAGTCTGCTCAGGGGCACAATCGGCAGGTATCAGATTCTTATTGGACGACCGTGTTAGCATAGAGGGCCGTGAGCCCACCGCGTAGCTCCGGCGTCTGCTGCACCAGGGACTTGAATGGTGCGTGTCATGTTGCAGTGCGTGGCGCCACCGAATGGACTACGCCTGAAGTGAAGGAGCTTCCTCATGAGACAAGTTGTGCTTGAAAGGCCAGGAAGACTGGTACCGGGTGAGGCGGCACCGCCCGCTGCCGGGGCAGATGAAGCGCTGGTACGCGTCCGGCGCGTGGGCGTTTGTGGCACGGACTTTCACGCCTTCCACGGGCGCCAGCCGTTCTTCAGCTATCCTCGCATCCTCGGCCACGAACTCGCCGTGGAGGTTGTGGATGCTCCTCCAAACGACCGGGGGATTTCAGCGGGTGATGCCTGTGCTGTCGAGCCCTACCTGGACTGCGGCGATTGCCATGCCTGCCGTGCCGGCCGCTACAACTGCTGCGAGAGAGTCAGGGTGCTTGGCGTGCACACGGATGGCGGAATGCGGCAGTTCTTCGCCGTGCCGCTCGACCATCTGCACAAGTCAAGCAAGTTATCGTTTGACGAACTGGTGCTGGTGGAACCGCTCACCATCGCCGCGCACGCAGTGAAAAGATCAGGGCTAGCGGCCTCTGAGGCGGTGCTGGTGGTTGGGGCCGGGCCCATCGGGTTCGCGGTGACTCAAGTGGCACTGGGGTTGGGAGCTCGCCCGCGCGTCATCGAAATTGCTCCATCCCGGCGGGAGCGGATTGCGCGCTTGGGCGTGGAAGCGCTCTCCGAACCGGACGAACGCCTTGCGGACGTTGTGTTTGACGCTACGGGCAACCTCAATTCTATGGCGGCCAGCCTGGCGCGCGTGGCCTTCGGCGGCCGCCTGGTATGGGTAGGCCTGGCGCAAGGCTCGGTTTCACTTGATGATCCTCTTTTTCACCGCCGCGAAATAACCTTGCTGGCTTCCCGCAACAGCGCCCGCCAGTTTCCGAATGTCATCCGTATGATCGAGGAAGGCCGCATCGACACATCTCCTTGGATCACCCGGCGGCTGGGGCTGGAAGAAGTCCCCGCACTTTTTGAGGACCTCACCTGGCATCTGGAAGGCCTGAAGACGATGGTGGAGGTGGCATAAGGTATCTCAGTCGCGGCAAAACCGGCGCAACTTGTCATTCCGACGAACCCAAGGCGAGGAGGACTCTCGTGATTGTTTATTCTCAGAGCGAGATTCCTCGTTGCGCTCGGAATGACATG
>JASHYZ010000002.1 GCA_030042795.1 Terriglobia bacterium
TTTGTTCATCGCATTTTCCACTCGGATCGGCGCGAAGCGCAGTGCGCTCAGACTTTTGGTGATCGCGAAAGTCACAAACCAGGAAATGTCGAAGAATCTTCTCCCGTGTGCGTTCGCCTCTGTGTGCTTTCTTATGTGGCACAGGGCTCTTTCGGCCCAGGTTGCGCCGGACTCGTGCCCGCGCCCCTTGCCCGGCAGCGTAGTCACGGAGCCCGAAGACTTGCGCAGTAAGAATGGCGTTCTGAAGGTCGAATTAACCGCGCACAATGCAAAGGAGAAAGACGGATCCGTTCGTTACTGCTTCGTCGATGGCAACGGCAAGGAGTCACCCACGCTTCGCGTGAATCCTGGCGATCTCGTCATCTTGACTCTGAAAAATGATCTAAGAGATTTCGGCTCCAGTTCGCCGCCGGCTGCTCACCACCACATGAATGCGGATGCCGGGAAACCAGCCAATTCATGCACCAGCGACTTGATGGCGCGCGATTCTACTAACCTTCATTTTCATGGCTTGACCATCCCGCCCGTCTGCCATCAGGACGATGTCCTGCACACGTCAATTCAGCCCAACGATCCGCCATTCGAATATCGATTCCGCATCCCTGAAGACGAGCCCCCCGGCTTGTACTGGTACCATTCGCATATTCATGGCTTTACGAAGGAGCAAGTGCTTGGGGGCGCGTCGGGTGCCCTCATCGTCGAAGGAATCGAGCGGGCTGACACGGCGGTCGCAGGACTGCCGGAGAGGGTGCTGGTTATTCGCGACCAGGACTTGCTGAATCCGAACGCGCCGCCTTCGAAATGGGAGCCGGTCGTCCCTAAGATGCTCTTCGATCGCGACGGGGATGCTGCAAATACCGGCACGGGATTCGGCAAGCCGGCCAAGGACCTCTCGGTGAATTTTGTGCCTGTGCCCTATCCCGATTACCGGCCCGCGGTAATCGAAATGAAACCCGAGGAGCGGCAACTATGGCGAGTGGTGAACGCATCAGGAATTACCTACCTTAATCTCGAATTTCTATTCGAACACAAACCGCAGCCACTGGGCCTTGTCGCCATGGACGGTGTGCCCCTCAACGCTGTCGGCCTGCCGGCGGGTTTTGTGGACTGGCAAACCCATCTCGGAATCCCGCCGGGGGCGCGGATGGAATTCATAGTCAAGGGTCCTCCTGAGGGCGTTTCGGGACTTCTCGTCACGAAAACTGTAGATACCGGCCCAGGTGGCGAGAACGATCCCAACCGCGCGCTCGCCACAGTGACGGCCTCTAAAGACGGGCCGGAGCAATCTGTGGAACTCGCCGCCACGCCCAAGCCGCTTGCTCGTTCGCAGATTCCCTGGCTTGGAAGCGTGGCGCCGGTGCGCACCCGAAGGCTTTATTTTTCAGAAAAGCTCCTTGAGCCGAATAATCCCAACAGCGCGACGGAATTCTATCTGACCGTAGACGGCCAGGAGCCCCAACAATTCGATCCGCAATCGGGCGTTCCGAACATCATCGTGAAGCAGGGAACGGTTGAGGATTGGATCATCGAAAACCGCTCCAGCGAGCTTCACGCATTCCATATTCACCAGTTGCATTTCATGCTGCTGGAGTACCGCGGCAGGCCCGTGAACGAGCCCTTTCTTCGCGATACCGTCAACGTCCCCTATTACGACGGTAAAGCTCTCCAATATCCCAGCGTAAGACTGCGCATGGATTTTCGTGACCCCAATATCATCGGCGACTTTGTTTACCACTGCCACCTTTTGGAACACGAAGACGGAGGAATGATGGGAATAATCCGTGTAGAACCATAAACTTGCGGCCACTCTAACGAACAGAAACCGCAGCTCTTTGCCCCTGCGCTAGCCCGCCGCTCGTTGTAAACCAGAATTTCACAGAAATGTATTATTAGGATAACGACGCCATCACAAAAAAGCTTGATACTGCTGCAGATTACGAAACTGTAATGATGGAAAAAACAGGCAAATCCCCCAAAAGGAGCATGTCGATGAAGAAGGTTAAGACTGCATTAGTGAGCGTGCTTTGCTTGGCATTTCCGTTGCAGCAGATGAGTCTGCTGGCGGCTGGTGCCAGCGATGTAACCCAGTCCAAAACCAACCCCCACGTGGCAATCACTCCGATCCAGCACGTCATCGTGATCATCGGCGAAAACCGGAGCTTTGACCACGTCTTCGCCACCTACGTACCGAAGAGTGGAGAGAGCATCAATAATCTCCTCTCGGAAGGTATTGTCCAGTTGGACGCCAACAAGAACGCGGTTCCCGGTCCGAATTTCAACAAGGCGCAACAGTTGTTCGCCACGGACACCGATACCTTCCTGCTCACCCCGCCGACGCAGGAATACTCAGGCAACATTCTGCCGACGCCGCTCGCCGGCGGTCCCTCAGGTGTGAACGGTTATTTTACCGGTCCCAACCCTTGTCCAACATTACCGAACCTTCCTCCAGTCGCGTGTGCTCAAGTTTCGGAAGTCGGACTGCCTGCGGACAGTTATGCTGCCTTGGCCAGCGGCGGCACAGGAGAAAAGAACTACACGCCCGATGAGCGCATCACCGACGTCACCTCGTTGCCAGCCGGACCGTTCCAGCTCACCAACGGCACCACATTCCCTTACAATGCGTATGCGGCGAGCCCGGTTCACCGCTTTTACCAGATGTGGCAGCAACTGAATTGCGGCTTATCGCAGGCGACCGCCGACAATCCCTCCGGTTGCAATGGCCAGTTGTTTTCCTATGTAGAAGTCACGGTCGGAGCGGGCACAAACGGCGCCACGCAGCCGCCACTCTGCTCTTCGGATGGCGACCAGCCTCCCTGCTTCACGTACAACTACTTGTCCAATGTTCCTGATGCCCAAACCACAGGCGAAGGATCGACTGCTCTCGGCTTTTACAACGTTCAGCAAGGCGACGTTGCCTACTTCAAGAGTCTCGCCGACCAGTACACCCTTAGCGACAACTTCCACCAGTCCTTTACCGGTGGCACTGGGCCGAATCACATCATGTTCGGACATGCCGATGCGATCTGGTTCAGCGATAGCAAGGGCAATCCCGCCGTACCACCCGAAAACCAGGAGGTATTCACCCAACCGTATCAAGGAGGGCCCAATCCAGACAAGGGGATCGTCAATGAGGTCGAGGATCCCAATCCGGCGGCCGGCACCAACAACTGGTATAGCGAAGACGGCTATGGCGAAAGCTACAACTCCGGCTACCCTCCACCCTATTCCCCCAACCCAGCTTATGGTGGCGGTTCGTATAGCAATTGCTCAGATCCCAAAGAGCCTGGCGTCGGGCCGCTCCTCAACTATCTGAAGTCTCTGGGCATCGACCCCCGATGTGAACCTGGCCACTACTATCTGCTGAACAATTACAACCCGGGTTATTTCGGCAACGGCAGGAATGCCTACACTGACCAGAATCCAGCCAACACGCCGTTTACGATCCCGCCGTCATCAACGCCCAGCATCGGCGACGACCTCAACGCTAACGGCATTTCCTGGAAATACTATGGCGATCAGTGGGACCGCTACGTCCCCGATCCATACCAGGAGAATTATGGAACCAATGGGCCGAACGCCGATGAATATTGCAACATCTGCAACCCATTCCAGTACGACACCTCGATCATGTCAAACCCGGCTCAAGTGAAGGCGCACCTCCAGGACGTAACTGACCTGTATTCGGATATTGCTAATGGAACATTGCCGGCAGTTTCCATCACCAAGCCCAGCGGCTATGTCGATGGCCATCCCGCATCTTCGAAGCTCAACGTGTTCGAGTTGTACACGAAGAAGATTGTCGATATGGTCCAGGCTTCACCGTATTGGGACAACACCGCTATCTTCATCACCTTCGATGAAGGCGGCGGCTACTATGACTCCGGCTACGTGCAGCCGCTGGACTTTTTCGGCGACGGCACGCGCATCCCGCTGCTGGTGGTTTCCAAGTATTCCACCGGCGGCCATATCACGCACGACTATGCCGACCACGTTTCCATCGACAAATTCATCGAGAGAAACTGGAACATCGGCACCATTAGCTCCCGCAGCCGCGACAATTTCCCCAACCCGATCACAAAACCGGGCAACCCGTACGTTCCCACTAACGGGCCGGCGCTTACTGATCTGTTTGGTGCATTTAATTTCCCAACAAACTGAACGTCGCACAAGAAATTGCTAGAATTTCCGGCCAGGAGAGATTCCTGGCCGTTTTTTTGTCTTCCAACGAATGCTTCGCGCCGGAAATTTCAAGAACACGCCACCATCATGCCGATTACTTTTGCATAATGGGGCGCTTCAGAAGGAATTCAACCTTAGGTTAGAGGTCCGAATTTCTCGGGTGGCGACAACATCGATGCCCATGTCGTCGCCTCTTTGCTCGGGAGCACGCGGCCAGATGATGCTGGCAGAGCGCGATCTGCCGAGAGCATGGAAGCGCAAGTGGATACAATGAGTGCGCCGTGTGGCCCGGATTCACAGCAGATTTTACTTGACATCTGTAACGTTTAGGTATATAGAAATAGGTAATCGACATCGGACTCGATGCACATGTTCCTACCCGATCGGTATTGCGGCAATCAATCACGTTTGGCGAATAGTGTCGAAACGCAACGCACGCGGTCCGGTTGCTGCGAGATCAAAATCACGGGCAGGCCAGCCTTGAGCGAAGCGAACGGGATGCCTGTGCCACATCCCACGCCTGGCTTGGCCTTCCAAGCCTGGATCACGGGATTTCCAGGTACGACTCGCGAATGCCCCGCCAGAGCTTTCGAGCGGGGGAAGGCCTTGGAAAAAAATCGCGAAATGAAGGAGGGTCCCACGATATTATTGATAATAAAGGACCGATTTTCGGAACCCACGATGTTTATGAAAACAAAGCTGCTTAGCTCAGCAGGCCACGATGTCTATGAAGCTAAATGAGTTAGCGTATTCCTTCAGAGGCTATTCAGCCCTTGACGCCTACCGTACAGCCTACCGTACAAGCTAACCGCCCGTTCCAATCGCAACACCAGCGAAGTTCCCGAATCGCTGAAATCGATGCGCAGTGATTAGCTTCTTGAGCCGGTCGGGCCCGCGTAGCGTCCGAGTGCGCTTCGATGAACAAGGTATTGGTGGCCATGAGGGCAGTCGTTATCTGACCCTTACCCGAGGCTCAACATCACGTACAATCGCTTTCGATATGGCGAGCGCAGAAATCGATTGACAGGGAGTGGCGTCCCCGACGGGATTTGAACCCGTGTTACCGCCGTGAAAGGGCGATGTCCTAGGCCGGGCTAGACGACGGGGACGGTCTCGATGTCAGGTGGGTCGACCGGCGAGCGAAGGTGGTTCCCGCCTCGGTGCCCACAGTCGTAGGCGAACGTAGACATTGTACCGCACGTGGCAACTTCCGAGCTAGCGTTCCTCGAAAGATTTGTGGCGCACCACCAGGGAGCTGAACCGATCGCACGGTGCTGAGATCTGATCGGCGGGTTCCCTCGCTATAATGTTCCCGAGCAGTTTAT
>JASHYZ010000560.1 GCA_030042795.1 Terriglobia bacterium
ATGTGCCACCCGTCCACGGAGGGTCACCGACAATTGACCGAGAAAAGACCGAGTAGACTATCGACGCGCGAGCGTCGAGCGTGCTATTCGGATAGTATCCGTGGCTCGCGCTACTACGGCCTTGGGGAGAAGGCTCCCATTCTTGAATATGCTCTCCCCTGCCCGCGGGGAGACCGGCAAGTGGTAGTGGTGAGGGGGCGGGGCGAAAATTGTCAGATATTGCGGGAAGGAACACTAGTGTACTGTCACCGAAGTTCGTTGATAAATTGCGAGAGGCGGAAGGGCTCGTTCGAAAGCCCCGAAGGGGCGAGATATTTTAGCCCAGGGCGCGAGAAGCTGCGAAGAAATCGCCCAAGCGTGTCATCCTGAGCGACAGCGAAGGATCCCGGCATTTTTGTTTTCAATAAAATACTGGGAAGTTTACCCTGAGCTCCTTCGCTTCACTCAGGACCGTTCGCAGCGGAATGGCGAACGGGTTCAGCATGACAGTATTCGAATTTTTCACATCTTCCGAGCCCCGGGTCGAAACACCCTCACCCTGCCTTCGACACCTCTCTCCCGCGCGGCCCGCCGCCCGGAGGCCACGACGCCCACAAGGCTCTGAGGCCCACCGAGGGCTTTGGGCCGCAGAGCGGGTGGGAGAGGGGAAGGGGAGAGGGAGGGAGCGCTCTGACCCCACGGCTGAGAAGCTGTGGGCTGAGTTATGCCGTGAACTTCTGAGACAGGACACAGCAAAAACGAACTCATTTAAGCTAAATACCATGATTGCAGACGCTTACGTGACAAAAAGGGGCCTTTTTTTGAAACTTTCGAGGGGTGCGAACTCAACTTGGTAAGTCAATTCATAACAAACAGTTACGGCAAGATAAGCCGCTTTTTTGAATTTTTCGCCAACTCTAAAGAACTGTCCGTTTTCGGACAAACTGGCCGGAACGTGCTGTGTGCAGCGCACAGGCGTTGTTTCCCGCGTCAGTCCTTTAGCCCGGCGTTTTCGGCCACTACACGAGAGAGTGCCGACCAATCGGCATCGCCCAGGCCGCGCCCAATGCCGGACAGGAGTTGGTCATGAACAAGGCTGGCGAGGGGCATTGGGACCGAAACGGCGTCGGCAGCCGCCAGCACCAGCCGTACGTCTTTGAGGCCGAGGGTCATTTTGAAGCCGGCGGGCTCGAATTGCCGCTGCACCATGAGATGGCCGTAGCCTCCGTACACAGGAGATTGAAAGAGAGTGTTCAGAATCTCCAGGGTCTGCGCGGATTCGATGCCGTGCTTGCGGGCGAGCGCGAAAGCTTCGCTGAGGGCCTCCAGCGCCGAGGCGATCAGGAAGTTGCCCGAGAGTTTCAGGGCGTTGGCGCGTGGAGCATCCTCACCGAGCACAAACAGCTTGCGCCCGATAGCCTCCAGCAAGGGACGGACGCGCTCCACGGCCTCGCTGGGGCCCGCGGCCACCACTACGAGCTGAGCGCTCTCGGCCGCCGGCGGCCGGCCAAACACTGGAGAGGCTACATAACTGTGCCTACGCTGCCGGTGCTTTTCCGCGAGATGATGGGAGAGCTTCACGCTGATGGTGCTCAGCGAGAGGTGCACGCCCCCCGCAGGCAAGCTGCTCAAGATACCGTTTTCGCCGAACACGCATTCGGCCACAGCGTGGTCATCCGAAAGCATGGTCACCACCACGCCCGGCGCGCAGGCTTCAGCCAAGCTTTGGGCCACTTGGGCGTTCCAGGAGACCAGCCCTTGGGCCCGGCTCTTGGTGCGGTTAAACACCACCAGGTCATGCCCAGCCTTCAGCATGTTACGGGCAATCGGTTGCCCCATGTTGCCCAAGCCGATGAATCCTGCGTTCATCATTCGCCTCCAGAGGTGCGCAGAATAGGTTCACATGCGATTCACTATTGATGATGGTCCGACGCGCCAGTTGGGAGCAAGGGAAACCAAAAGATTGCCGATTTGCGATTGTCGATTGCCGATTGACCCGCGAACGGCGAGGCTATTCGCGAATAGGACAATCGCTGGCCGGGACTCGGAGCGGTTGGTAACGTGGTGGAGCGGGAATGAGAGAGGAGAGGCTGCCTCTGAATCCAAGATGATGTGGATTGCAGTTTGAGACAGCCTCTTGAGAGTCTAAGCTTGGATGTACTCTATTGAGGTGGAGGGCTGCTGGGAGAGTTTTGAGCGCCTCCCGGTGGCCCGTGGTGTTCGTGCATCCGGGACTGCATCTGATCAAATTTGGTTTTCTGTTCGTCAGTCAGAACTCCGCGAATCTTCGTGTTGCTCTCTTCCATCAGACTCCGACCTTTGCTTCGGCGGTCTTCGGGGGAAAGTGAGCTGTCAGACCGGATACTCTCCATCTGCTTTTGCCGGTCTTCCAGAATGGGCTTGATTTGGCTCTTTTGGTCATCGGTGAGGTTGAGGGCTCTGCTCAAATGTTCGAGCTGCTGGTCCGGACTCATTGGCCCGCGCATATGGCCCCCAGGTGGCGGGGCTGCTTGGCCACTGTCAGAGGAGCTTTGAGCGCCAGCCATTGCAACTCCGAAGGCCAGAATGGCTGTGGCTGTAAGTACGAAAAAGCGTTTCATAATCATTCTCCTGGGCAGGGTTTCTGCCTCTAGTTGGGACGCTTCAGGCCGGGCGGAGGTTTCAGGCGGGCGGTTGCGTGGCCCTCCGCAATGAGGGATAGTAGGCAACACGGGCGGGCCGTAAACTATCAAGCTGTTAGGCGACTCTCATGCCCAAAGTTAAGGTCGCGTCGTTTGGCGTGTCACTCGATGGGTTTGTTGCAGGACCCGATCAAAGCCTCGAGCATCCGCTTGGTGTTGGCGGCCTGGCGTTGTTCGATTGGATGTTTTCTACTCTTACTTTCCATCGAATACACGGGAAAGATGGCGGAACAACGGGAATCGACGACGAATTCGCCGCGCGCGGATTCGAAAACATCGGCGCCTGGATTATAGGTCGCAACATGTTTGGGCCGGTCCGCGGGCCGTGGCCGGACGAGTCGTGGAAAGGGTGGTGGGGTGAGAATCCGCCTTACCACACGCCGGTATTTGTGCTGACTCATTACCCGCGAAACCCCATCGCGATGGCGGGCGAGACAACGTTTCATTTCGTTACCGATGGCATTCACTCTGCGCTCAAGCGCGCTACCGAGGCAGCCAACGGAAAAGAAGTCCGCATTGGAGGTGGTGCAGCGACGGTCCGGCAGTTTCTGCGGGCCGGCCTGATCGACGAGGTTCATTTGGCCATCGCGCCTGTTCTCCTCGGCTCAGGGGAGCGGCTTTTCGAGGACGTTGATCTGCTTAAGCTAGGCTTTAGGTGTACCGAGCATGCGCCGGGTGCGAAAGCCACCCACGCCGTTTTAAGCAGAGGAGGTTAAGGTGCCAAAGCAGGTGAGATTCGAAGCCAAGACCCGGGCTGAATGCTTGCCCCGGTGACGGTCAAGGAGGCATGGCGATGAGGGGATATGTGCTGATCAACGTGCGGCCCGGAAAGGTTCGCGACATTGTCGAGGCCGTGAGTCAGTTGGCGGGCGTGCGCCATGCGGACGCCTGCTGGGGCCTGCCGGACGTCTTTGTTTACGTCGAGACCGCCGATGAGAAAGCCTTCAATAGCCTTGTCATTGATCACATTCAGAAGCTGGATGGAGTGGAGCGCACAGAGACGCACATTGCGGTGGGATGAGGCCATTTACGATTTTCGATTGCCGATTTTCGATTGTGGGCGTTCGACTGGCGAGCGCTTCCAGCTATACCTCACTGAAGAATCGGTGATTTTCATAAGCAAGGATGCCGATCACCGATTGATGAGCAGGCGCTATGGCGGCGAGGTTTGCCAAATCGACAATCGAAAATCCTCAATGGCTTTGGGCGCCGCGAGCTTTGGCGCCCTGAAGTTGAGTGGCCACCACGCGCTCGTAGCAGTCGGGGCAGATTCCATGGCTGAACGCCGCCTCGGAGTGCTCGCTGATATAGCTTTCAACCTGCCGCCAGTAGTTTTTGTCATCGCGGATTTTCTTGCAGTACGAGCAGATAGGCAGCAGGCCCTGAAGCCTTCGGACCCGCGCGAAAGCCTGTTCCAGCTCGCGCACCCGCGACGCCAGGGCTTCCCGGAGGCTCACGACCCGTACGCCAACCTCCACCCTGGCCAACAGCTCTGCGGGATCAAAGGGCTTGGTGATGTAGTCGTCTGCTCCGGCTTGAAGCCCGCACACCACGTCGCCCCGACTGTGACGTCCCGTCAGCAGAATGACGTAGGCGCCAAAGCAGTTCGGACTGTTGCGAAGCCTGCGAACCACTTCCACCCCGTCGAGCTCGGGCATCATCCAATCGAGAATCATCAGGTTCGGGGGAGAGTCTGCCTGCAACACGCGCCAGGCCTCGGCGCCGTTCGCGACGCTGATGCACTCAAAGCCCGAGCGCCGGAGCGCAGTTTCAAGCAGCAGACGGGAGGCAGGTTCGTCGTCGGCGATCAGAATTTCGGCCGGCATGGCTCGGCGAGCTCCAAGGTGAAGTTGCCCGGCCCGGCCTCGGCCTCGGGGATCGGGGCGATGCCGCAGAGTGCAGTAAAGTGGAAGGTGCTGCCCTCCCCGGGCTGGCTTTCCAGCCAGATTTCACCGCCCATCATTTCCACCAGACGCGAGGCGATGCTGAGTCCAAGGCCTGTCCCTCCGTACTCACGAGTCGTGGAACCGTCAGCCTGGCTGAAGGCTTCAAAGATTGCGGTTTGTTTCTCTTTGGGAACGCCGATGCCCGTGTCTCGCACGTTGACGTGCAGCCGGCATTCCGTGCCGGTAACCAGGACACCGCCCACTTCGATGGCTACGTTGCCCTGCCGGGTAAACTTGATGGCATTGCCCACCAGGTTGGTAAAGACCTGACGGAGGCGAACGGGATCGCCCACCAGCCGGTCGGGTAGCTCCGGCTGGACTTGGACGGAGAATTCGAGGCCGCGTTGCTCTGCCTGAACCTGGAGCGGGCTTAGCGTGCTGCGGAGCTCTTCACGAAGGCAGAAGCCGATGGACTCCAGTTGCAGCTTCCGGGCCTCGATCTTGGAGAAGTCGAGTATGTCATTAATCAGCACCAGCAAAGACTCGGCCGACTGCTTGGAAAGATTAATATACTCGCGCTGTTCCTCTGTGAGGTCCGTGTCGAGCACAAGCTGGGTCATACCCAGGATCCCGTTCATCGGGGTGCGGACCTCATGACTCATGTTGGCAAGGAATTCGCTCTTGGCGCGGCTGGCAGCCTCGGCGGCGTCTTTCGCCCGCACGAGCGATTGGTTGGCCACCGTGAGCTCGGCCGTGCGTTCCTGTACGCGAAGTTCGAGCTCGTCGCGCGAGCGGCGAATGGCGTCCTCCGCTTCCTTGCGCTCCGTGAGGTCTTCGGCAAGGCCTACAATGCGAGCAAGATTGCCGGTGGCGTCGATGATGGGGAAGGCGCGGTCCCAAATCCAGCGGATGGATCCGTCCGGACGCACGATTCGGTATTCGAGTTCGGCCGCCAGGGGATCGGCGAAGTGCTGCTGCGCTCGCTCGCGGTCCTCGGGATGGATGTTGTCGAACCAAAGAGCGGGGTATTCCAAACCAGACTCGCGCGGCCGTCCCCAAACCTGCTCGTAGGGCGGGCTGAGGTAGATCAAATGGCGGTCACGGGCGTCGATCATCCAGAAGACTTGGCCGATGTTTTCTGCCAGTTGACGGAACTGTTCCTCACTCCGCCGCAAGGCAACTTCAGCCCGCTCACGCTGGGCGAATTCCTGGCGGAGCTCCTGTGTGCGCTCCTCCACGAGGAGGACCAGCTCCTGTTCGCGCGCTTTGAGGCGCCGCATTCGCAGTTGGTAAAGAACAAGGCCGGTGCATCCCACGGCGAGCGCGCACAGCAGGAAGAACCAGACCGTCTGATAGAAATGGGGCTCGAGGGTGATGGCGACGGAAGCTCCGTTAAGGTTCCAGACCCCGTCGCTGTTCGACGCGATCACCTGGAAGTGATAAGTGCCGGGCGCGATGTTCGTGTAGTACGCCGTCCGACGGGAGCCCGCCTCCACCCATTCTTTATCGAAGCCTTCCAGCCTGAACCGGAAGTGCACACGGTCCGGCGAGATGAAGCTCGGCGCCGTGTAGTGAATCTCGATCTGACCCTTGCCCGGTTTGGCATGAACTTCGGCCACGCCGCTGGAGACCTTCTTATCAATGACCGTCTCCTCGATGACGACAGTGGGTGGAACGGGATTGCCCTTAAGGGCTGCCGGGTCAATCGCCACCACGCCCTTTATCGTGGGGAACCACAGCTTGCCGTCTCGCGTCTTCGTGCCTGCAGGCTGAAAGCCGCCGTTGCACTCCTTGGTCTTCATGCCCTCGGCCGTGCCATAGGACTCAGAGATGAAAGACTGGGCTTCGCCGGCAGCCACCTTCTCCAGGTCTTGCTTGTTCACTCGAAACACGCCCTTGTTCGAGCTCATCCAAAGACGGCCAAGGCCGTCTTCGAGGATTTCAAAAACCGTGTCGTCAAAGAGTCCGTTGCTGGTCGAATAAGTCGTGAACCGCCCGTCGCGCAGGCGCTGCAAGCCTCCCCCGCCGGTGCCAATCCACAGATTTCCTTCCCGGTCAAAGTGCAGCGCCAGCACGACGTCACTGGCGAGTCCGTTCTTGGTGGTGTAAGTTGTGAACTTGCCGTTCTGAAACCGGTTGAGGCCCCCTCCAATAGTTCCTATCCACAGGGCTCCTTGAGCGTCCTCGGCAATGGGAAGAACATTGTCGCTGGAAAGTCCGTCACGAGTTGTGTAGGTGGTGAAGCGCCCCTGGCTGAGTCGAGTCAATCCTCCGCGTGTGCCCAACCACAGACTGCCGCCATGATCTTTGGAAATCGACATCACCGCGTCGTCCGGCAGGCCGTTCTTCGCCGTGTAGACCGTGAAACGGCCGTGGCGAAACTGGCTGAGACCCTTTCGCGTTCCTATCCACAGACTGCCGTCGGCGGTTTCCCCAATCGAGAAGACTTTATCGTCCGAGAGCCCATCCTTGCTCGTATAAGTAGTGAAGCGGCCGTCCTTAAATCGGCTGAGGCCGCCGCCGTTGGTGCCAATCCACAAAGCGCCTTCGTGATCCTGGAACAACGGCAGCACCACGTCGTTGCCGAGGCCCTGCGTGCTGGTGTACGATGTCGCCGGACCGCCGCGAAGACGGTTGAGGCCGCCGCCAATGGTGCCGACCCAGAGGCTCCCTTCTCGATCTTGATAAAGGCACAAGACCTGATCACTGGTGAGCCCCTGCTTGGAGTTGTAGACTGTGAAACGGCCATCTCGAAGACGATTGAGACCGCCGTCCGTTCCGAGCCACAGGCTGCCTTCGGCGTCCTCGTATGTCGCCAGAACGTCGTTGCTGGACAGTCCGTCATGTGTGGTGTAAACGGTAATGCGTCCGTCTTGCAATCGCGCCAAACCGCCGCCGTTGGTTCCGATCCACAGCGCGTCTTCTGCGCCGGCGTACAGACTTCGGACATAGTTGCTGGGTAGGCCATTTGCCGTGGTAAAGGAGATGACGCGCCCATCTTTCATCAAGCTCAAACCATCGTGAGTCCCAATCCACAGGCGTCCGCGGCGATCCCCGGCGAGCGCAAAGACGGCGCTGCTCGACACGCCATTCTTGCCGGTGCACGTGTGGACGCGCCCTTCCTTTAGATAATCCAGCCCGCCGCCATCGGTGCCGATCCACAGGACGCCTTGCGCGTCTTCGTAGAGCGATAGCACGGAATCATTCGACAGGCCCTGGCGCGTGGTATAGGCTTTGAATCGCCCATCCTTGTACTGCACCAAACCGCCACCGCTAGTGCCGATCCACAGGCTGCCTTGATGGTCGACACGCAGGGCCTGGATGAGGTTGCTCCCAATCTCGGGAGTGTTGTTCTTGTCGAACACCGAAAAGCGAACGCCGTCGAACCGGACTAAACCCTCTTCTGTCCCGAGCCAAAGATAATTGTCTGGCGTTTGCGCCAACGCCAGGACGGATTCCTGAGGAAGGCCCGATTCTGTTCCCCAGACGTCGTGGACGTACTGCGTCATCGCCTTCTGGGGATCAAGCCCGGCCCGGCCAGACGCCACGCAGAAAAGAACTGCGGCTATCAGGACCAGCAATCGCCTGGATTTCCCGCCCGACATTATCCTTGCTCCTCAAGCTCTTACGCATACGAGCGCCGTTTTTCAGCACATCGGTACTCGTACGGAGGTAATATCGGCCGCCATCCATTAGGCCTTGAGTTTTCGGTACAGAAGCCCGATCTCCGGCGGGCGCGAGCTTGTCGAGAAAGCCTATGTAAACACAGAACCTATGGGCTCATCGAAGCCCGGTCCCAAAGGAGAGCTAAGTTGAGAAAGAGTCAAAAAGTACTGAATTGGGTCGCCGTCATGGCGGCTTTTACCGTCTCGGCCTTCGGCCAAGCGCCGAGGCTGTCGCCAGAGCTTGCAAACATCGACCCGAATTCCAACGTGAACGTCATCGTCCAATTCAAGCAGTCTCCAACTGACGCTGACCACCAACGCATGCTGCAAGGTGGAGGCCAGTTACGGAGGAAGCTTGGCGTGGTTAAGGCTGGCGCCTATAAGGTGCCTGCGAGCGAGCTTACTCGCATCGGGTCTGACCCGCGGGTGAGCTACGTTTCGCCGGATCGCGCTGTGCGGGGTCAGCTCGATCTGAGTGCGGCAGCCGTGAATGCCAGCGCAGCCTGGAACGCCGGCTGGTACGGCTCCGGCGTGGGCGTAGCCGTGATTGACAGCGGCACGAACCCGGTCCCCGACCTGGTGAACGCTAGTGGCAACTATCAGGTTGTGTACTCGCAGGATTTCACCGGCAACGGGCCACAGGATCAGTACGGTCACGGGGAGCACGTCGCTGGTATCATCGCCAGCAACGGCATATCCTCGACTTGCTCCATCTGCACCCGCACCTTCAGGGGCATCTCACCGGGCGCCAACCTGGTCGACCTCCGGGTGCTCGACCAGAACGGCGAAAGCACGGACAGCACCGTCATCGCCGCCATCGACACAGCCATCCAGCTCAAGGACCAATACAACATCCGCGTCATTAACCTTTCGCTCGGCCGTCCGGTATACGAAAGTTACACCATCGACCCTCTCTGTCAAGCCGTGGAAGCAGCATGGCACGCAGGCATCGTCGTAGTGGTGGCCGCCGGCAATGACGGACGCGACGATTCTTACAACAACAACGGCTATGCCACAATCGGCGCACCCGGAAACGATCCTTACGTGATCACCGTCGGCGCCATGAAAACGGAAGGCACTCCCCAGCGGTCAGATGACCTGATCGCCAGTTACAGTTCAAAGGGACCGACGCTGGTGGACGAAATCGTGAAACCCGACATCGTCGCCCCCGGTAACCTGGTTGTGTCCCTGCTAGCGCAGGGAACGACCCTGCCTACGGAATATCCTTCTGATCTGATCGGCCTTTCCTACTATATGCAAACGTCGAGTACCGCGCTTTCCACGAACTACTTCTCTTTAAGCGGAACCAGCATGGCCACAGCCGTGGTGAGCGGCGCGGCTGCCGACCTGCTTGAGGCGGAGCCATCACTGACTCCCGATCAGGTGAAGGCGCGGCTGATGAAGACCGCCTACAAGACATTTCCGACCACCAGCTCAGTGGTGGACCCGACAACTGGAATCACCTACGTCGACCAGTACGACATCTTCACCATCGGCGCAGGCTATCTCGATTTACAGGCGGCGCTCGCGGACACTAGCGTGGCTAGAGGGTCCGCAGTTTCACCACGAGCGGTCTTCGATCCTGCTGCGGACACTGCTTACTTAGTGCCTGCTCCGTGGTCGGCTTGGACTTCGGCATCGGATTATTCATTGCAGTCCGTTTGGGGAAATTCAGTGCTCTTAAATGGCACGAACGCTCTGTGGGGTAGCCAAACCGCGGCTTGGGGATCAACGGTCCTCAACGGCGACCAGGCCGTATCGGCCAACCAATACATTTGGGGAAACATTTCGGTCTGGGGCAACATATCCGTCTGGGGAAACATATCGGTTTGGGGGAATCAGTCGGTGTGGGGCAACCAGTCCGTTTGGGGCAATCAATCGGTGTGGGGCAATCAATCGGTGTGGGGCAATCAGTCCGTTTGGGGGAACCAATCGGTGTGGGGCAACCAGTCCGTTTGGGGTAATCAGTCCGTCTGGGGGAACCAATCGGTGTGGGGCAACCAATCGGTGTGGGGTAATCAGTCGGTATCGAGCAATCAGTCGGTTTGGGGTAATCAGTCCGTCTGGGGCAACCAATCGGTGTGGGGCAACCAGTCCGTTATGGCGACCTCAATTCTGATCCACGGCGAAAAGTAGGTTTAAGCGGGATGACCGGTCGGCTTAGCGACCGGTCATCCCACCTTCCACCGCGCCTTCGTCGATTCTTTTCTGCCTGTTCGCCGGCTTGCGCTCATGCGGCTCTTCAAGGGCTCACCTGCTTCTTAAATCAACGTTCCGCTGGACTGCTCAGCCGCTCCCAGGTCGTAGATTAACTGAAGGTTCAGCCAGAATTGTGCGGTCGTACCGAGATAACGCGCCAGCCTGAGCGCCGTATCAGCCGTCACGCCGCGCCGGCCGCGAACAACGTCATTGAGATGGGTCGTCGGGATGTGAAGTTCCTTAGCGAGGGCATTGACGCTCATTCCCAGAGGCTGCAGAACATCCTCCCGAAGCGTTCGGCCAGGATGAAGCTCAGCCAGAAGCTCGGCTTTCATCATGAGCTACTCTTCGTGATAAATCATGCATCATAATTCAAATTCGGCGCCAGCCACTTCTCCACCGTCTTCACGTCCATGCCTTTGCGGCGGCTGTAGTCGAGCACCTGGTCGCGGTCGATTTTTCCCACGGCAAAATAGCGCGCTTCGGGATGAGCGAAATAGAGCCCACTCACCGAGGCTGCCGGGTACATGGCGAAACTCTCCGTCAACTTGATACCGGTGCGCTTCTCAACATCGAGCAGCTTCCACAAGAGCTGCTTTTCTGTGTGATCCGGGCAGGCCGGATACCCTGCCGCCGGGCGAACGCCGCGATAGCGCTCGTGGATGAGGTCTTCGGCGGAGAGGTGTTCTTGCTTACCGTACCCCCAGGCGTCGCGCGCGCGTTTGTGCATCAGTTCCGCCAGCGCCTCGGCCAGCCGGTCAGCCAGCGCCTTGGCCATGATGGCGTTGTAGTCGTCGAAATCGCGCTCAAAGTGAGCCACCAGTGTTTCCAAACAGAATCCGGCGCTCACGGCAAATCCACCGATGTAGTCGTGC
>JASHYZ010000561.1 GCA_030042795.1 Terriglobia bacterium
GTTTCGTGGCGTCCAGGGCATAACGCCGGTCATGCCCGGGCCGGTCCTTGACAAACTCGATGAGATCTTCCGGCCGGTCCAAAAGGCGGAGCAAGGCCCGGACAATTTCCAGATTGGTGACGGGCTGCCCATATCCGATGTTATAGACTTCTCCAGGCCGGCCCGAATCAAGAATGCGATCAAGGGCCCGGCAGTGATCTTCCACGAAAATCCAATCGCGCTCATTCAGGCCGTCTCCGTACACCGGCAGCTTCTTCGCTTCCAGAGTGTTCGCGATCATGAGTGGAATCAGTTTCTCCGGGAATTGATAAGGGCCGTAATTGTTGGAGCATCGAGTTGTGATAACGGGCAGGCGATAAGTCTGCCAGAAACTGCGCGCCACGAGGTCAGCCGACGCCTTGCTGGCGGCGTAAGGACTATTCGGCTCCAGCATCGACCCTTCGTGGGCCGATTGGCTCGGTGCCATGCTCCCGTACACTTCGTCGGTGCTCACGTACAGAAAGCGGGGGACCTTCCGCTGGCGGGCTGCCGCCAGTAGTGTATAAGTTCCCAGCACATTCGTTTGAACGAATTCCCGGCCGTTGGCGATGCTCCGGTCCACGTGAGTTTCGGCGGCGAAGTGGACAATGGCATCCGGCACTGGTTCGAGAAGTTGATTCACCAGGTCAAGGTCCGTCACGTCACCCCGAACGAAGCGGTAATTCGCCACGGCGTCAACTTCGGCCAGGTTTTCGAGGTTGCCGGCGTAAGTGAGCTTGTCGAGATTGACGATGGAGCGCTGCGGATGGGCCTTGAGGTAGTAGCGTACGAAATTTGACCCGATGAATCCTGCTCCGCCTGTAACGACTAGCCTCAAGCCAATTGCTCCTCGATTAATCTGCACTGAGCGCGGGGGCACGTTGCCACGCGCTGGTTACGTGCTAGCCGCCTTCGGGCGCTGGGCGCCCGGTGGAAGTGACGTCGTCAACTTGTTAGCGCCGGACTCAGCCACCAGATTGTTAGCGCGCAGCAGCGATTCAAAAGTCCCGGCGTCCGTCCACCATCCCTCTAGCAAACTGTAGCCAAGGTTGCCGTTCGCCAAATAGAGGTTGTTGACATCCGTGATTTCGAACTCACCCCGGGCGGAGGGACGTAAGGTTCGGATGTAGTCGAACACGTTCGCATCGTACATGTAGATACCAATCACCGCGTAGGGCGACTTGGGTTCCTCGGGCTTTTCCTCAATCTGCACGATCCGCTCATTTTCGAAGACGGGTACGCCAAAGCGTTGGGGGTCGGATACTTCCTTCAAGAGAATATGACCGCCGGCGCATCCCGTGCGCTCAAATTCCTGCCGTGCGGCAACGATGTTGGTCTCGATAATGTTGTCACCTAGGATCACGCAAACCGGCTGGTGATCCACGAAGTGTTCGGCAAGCCGCAGAGCGTCGGCAATTCCGCCTTCGCCTTCCTGGTAAGTGTAATTAATGTGCTTCAGCCCGAACTGTTTGCCGTTGCCGAGCAGCCGCAGAAACTCACCCGCGTTCTGTCCGCCGGTCACCAACAGAATGTCGGTAATGCCGGCGTTCACCAGCGCTTGAATCGGGTAGAACACCATCGGCTTGTCGTAGATCGGCAGCAAATGCTTGTTGGTGACGCGGGTGAGAGGAAACAGGCGCGAACCCGTGCCGCCGGCTAAGATAACACCCTTCATTTATACACACCCCATCTGCGTAACTTACACTCTGTCGCTCGGCTATGTAGTCTGGTGACGCTCTGAGGATTATAACATCTGACCACCAGGGCTGGCACCTCACAAAGCAACTTGGTAGTGGGTCAATTTGAGGTAGGGGCGGCCACAAGGGCCGCCCCTACCTCAAATTGACCCACTACCCGGCGAGATGAAATTGTTGCAAGGCAGGGCGCGCTTGCGCTTTGCGTTTCGAGAGCGTGTGAATGCCCCGGCAAGGCCGAATTTCAACCCTGCCGGGCACTCCAGGTGGTTGAGGGACTGCAAGAAACTCTACTGATTCAGCTCGTGCACCTGCTTTGCCTCCAATACCCAGCCGGGCGCCGTGATGTTGACGCCGCCAAGGGTGGTAGGCGCGGATTGGTAGAACAGCAGGCCTTTCACAAGCAAGGTGGGTTGCGAAGTGAGGGCCGACAAACCGGAAGCGCCGACGAAGGCTGTATCTGCAAACGTCAACACCGTTACCGGCTGGCCTTTGAATAGCGGGCCGCAGGGCGTGAAGGTGAAGGCGCCGGCATTGCCGGATGCCCCAGGCAGGAGGGCGGCAAAATTGCCCGCGAGTGTCTGCAGGCGCAGGAAGACGCCGCTCGCCTGCAGGGATGCGGCATAGGTGTTCTTCTGCGCCTCACCATGCACCACCACTTCCTGTCCCACAGCCAGAGTCGTGGGGTCAAACGTCAACCCATCTTCATTCAAACCGCCGGCTGTAATCTTAAAGCGTGTCGAGTCTGAAAGCTGGACAAATAGGGTTGACATCATCGGCACCAGAGAGGTCTCGTCTGGGTCCTCCGAGCGGACCACCATGAAGAAAGAGGTTGCCCCGCCCGAGGGGTCACGCGCGACCGAAACCACAACACCCGGGAATGCGGACTTATGCTGATTCGCGTTCTCTTGTTCTTCCACCTCTACGTCTTTGGCCACCACGTCTCCGCCGGTGTCCACATAAGCGTCAACCTCTACAAACGTGCCGGCGGTTAGCTGGCTAAGGCCACCCACGTTATCGTTTTCAGAGTCGAATTGCGTGGCATTATTGATCTCCACGGTCAGGTTTCGTCCGCTGATGGTCTGCAGCACGAAACTTCCGGTGAAGGCAGGATTGGTGCCGGTGGTTGTTACGCTCTGCATCAGGCCTGCGAGTTGCTCCACCTCGCCCAGGCCGTTCTCAGCCGTCGGCACCGAGGGGCTGGCGTCGAACGTGGGCGTTACCATGCCCGTCACCTGGCCGCTCGAATCCGTCTGCACGGACTTGAAGAGATCAAAGTGCACCAGCAATCCCACTGTGCCGGAGGCGGACACTTGCAGGGATGGTTGCACGGGCACAGTCACCGTCGAAGAAGTCAAGGTCGTGCTGACCGCTGTCACCGCGGGCGGTGTTTTCGTGACGTCGAACAGCATCATGTTCGGATCCGCGAGCGTGAGGTTAAGGCTGCTATATGTGCCCGATGTCACGTTAGCGAAATTGAGGATGCCCGTGAAGTCCATGAGCCGTGCGAAGTCCACGGTGACCGGAGCACTGATGACGGAAACCGGTGCGGCGCTATTCTGCGAAGTCAGGGTGGCCGCTGTGATGGTGACCTTAAGCGAGATGACGTCACAGACCGGCGCGTCCTGGCCAAACACCACCACCTCCCCGTTACCGGTGGCAGGAGAACTGTCGCTGCCCGAA
>JASHYZ010000562.1 GCA_030042795.1 Terriglobia bacterium
TGGTTGTGGCGGACGGGGCGGAGGTGCGGCTGCCAACGCGCTATCCGTCAAGCGCGGTCCTGTGAAGCTGGTGGCGATGGCGGACATATTTCCGGAGCGCCTTCAGACCGACCTCAACAAGCTGCAGCAGCGGTTTGCGAGCCAGGTGGACGTGCCGCAGGAACGCCAGTTCATCGGCTTCGACGCGTACCAGAAAGCGATGGATTGCTTGAGGCCAGGCGACGTCGCTATCTTCGCCACTCCGCTGGCGTTTCGCTGGGTGCATTTCACTTACGCCATTCAGAAAAATCTGAACGTCTTTATGGAAAAGCCGCTCACGGCGGACGGCCCCACCAGCAAGAAAATGTTCAGTCTCGCGCAGGACGCCTCGGCCAAAAACCTGAAGGTGGGAGTCGGGCTGATGTCGCGCCACAGCCGGGCGCTCCAGGAACTCGCCGACCGGGTCCATAACGGCGAGATCGGCGAGATCGTTCTGCAGCGAGGCTATCGCATGCACGGCCCCGGCGGCTATTTCCTCTCGCTGCCCAAGCCGGACGGCATCACCGACCTGCTCTATCAGGTGAAGCGCTTCCACAGTTTCATTTGGGCCAGCGGCGGGTGCTACAACGACTTCTACATTCACATCGTGGATCATCTCGGTTGGATGAAAGGCGAGTGGCCGGTGAAGGCGCAGGCGCTCGGCGGCCGCCACTACAAGGTGAGTCCGGAAGGAGTGGCATACGTCGATCAGAATTTCGACACCTATTCCGTGGAATACACGTACGCCGACGGCACCAAGTTCTTTTTTGACGGCCGGTGCATGACAGGATGCCAGGAAATCTACACCAGCGCATTGCAAGGGACCAAAGGTAGTGGCATCGCTTCCAAGAGCGGAGATTGCGGGCTGCCCTCGAGCCTGTAGAAGAGCCAGATGGCGAACGCGGCCGATCTGATTTGGGAGTCGAAGGTGAGCCCGGACGAGCAGGACCCCTACCAGAACGAGTGGAACGACTTGATGGACGCGATTCGAGACGACAAGCCTTACAACGAGGTGAAACGTGGCATTGAAGCCAGCCTGGTCTCGAGCATGGGCCGCATGGCCGCGAACACGGGACGGGAAATCACGTTCGACGAGATGTTGAACTGCGACCACGAAATGGCGCCGGGCTCCGACAAATTCACCATGGATTCTCCAGCCCCACTGATTGCTGACGCGAGCGGGAGATATCCCGTGCCACAACCGGGCATCGTGACCGCGCGGGAATACTGAGGAGCGGACGTGATGTTGGGCAGTTCTCAGCGGAATGGAATTGAAAAGCCGGGGCCAAGAACAGGTCCTGCGCTATGACTGGGTTCAACGTTCCGGCGCCAGGGAGGCGATCCGGCCCTGAGAAGATCTTCCACTCTAACCTTTCGGCTTCAGAGCCTATCTTTTGTGTTCGGCAAAACCAGCGGCAGGCCTCGCCGATCCTCGAGACCGCCGGGCTAGCGCGCTGTGGGGCTTCGAGTTGCTCGCTCCGCAGCGCGCTCCAGGCGGCCGATCGTGCTTTGGTGCAAAACGTGCGCCCCTGCGTGACATCCCGTTGTCGGGACAGGTAGTCCATGAACACGCGCAACCAAGTTTCTGTGCTCTAACCTGGCGGGGACGGCGGCTGGCTATAGCCCTATTCACGCCCTAGCGGGCGCCTCAGGGCGCCGGAAGGGGGATAACTTCTATGAGAACGACCTGGCAAAGTGGTCGAAGGGAGAGCTCCGTATTCGGGAGGGCTGTCCGTGCCTGTTGGCTGGTCCTCATTGCTTGTGGTCTTGCTGCGGCCCAGGCGCTTCCGGGCGCTGCAAACCGTGTCCAACAGATACCGCCCATCCGGCTCGGCACCAGCGGCATTAACGTGAATGACATTTGCAGTGCCGGAACCCTCGGCTCGCTGGTGATCCGTAGCTCGCCGTACTACGCCTTCATCCTCAGCAACAATCACGTGATGGCGAGGGAGAACGCCGCGCGCCCGGGCGAATACATCATTCAACGCGCCACTCGGGATACCGTGCCGGCCTGCAGTGGAACCGGGGTCATCCGGGTAGCCCAGCTTTCCTTGTTCCGGTCACTCAAGTTCGATGGCTCGGACAACCTGATTGACGCCGCCATTGCCGGCATCATTCCAGGCAAGGTCACTCCCACGGGCAGCATTCTGGCTATCGGCCCTGTGAGTAACATTACCGTGCTGCCGGCTCTGGGCCTGGCGGTGAAGAAAAGCGGGCGGACCACCGGACTGACGCGTGGCTCCATAACCGCTGTCGACACGACCATGACCGTGACCTACGGGAACGGCCTGTCGGCAAAGTTCGTCCATCAGATGGTGATCACCGCCGCGGCCGGCGCTCCAATCTTCTGCAACGCGGGTGATTCCGGTTCGCTCGTGGTGCGCGACATCGCGACGCGCCCGAACCCGGTGGGCCTGTTTTTCGCCGGCAACGCCATTACAGGGACGTGCCTCGCCAATCCGATCAGGGCAGTGCTCGGAGCGTTCGGGGTCGGCTTCCCGATTGTGGCCGCTGCGGCCGCGGACCAGACGGACAAATCCGCCGAGCCGATAGTGGACCTGGCCGAGTTCGAGCTGGTTGACGCCATCAAGCAACGTTACGAAGCCGAACTCATGCGTTTGCCGGAGGCCGTGGGCGTAGGAGTGGGGCTTGCAGACGACGGCTCCAAGGGAATGGTCATCAAGCTTCTTCTGGTGAGGAAAACGGAAGAGGCTTTTAATGCCGCGCCGC